>NZ_JAQMTM010000148.1:0-17310 GCF_028331085.1 Anabaena sp. CS-542/02 | reverse complement strand
TAAGATTTACAAGAAAGACTACCGCTATCATTGCTTGGTTTTCGCGTTGGCAATAGTCTTAATTCAATACTTGATATCGTAGGATTATATATCAAGTGGGCGATTTTCTTAACTCACTTATGTCAATGCTTGTCAACATAGGTATAGTTTTGTCTATAAAATAGTCAGCTTAGGACTAGCTCTTTTTTGTTGCCTTTGTGATTGTAGCATCTATGTCAAGAATATACAAACAATTTCTTCTTGACAACTGCAATAGCTAGACTTTCCTCAGGCGAGGGGTTCAGCCTATGATGGGGAATAGATGCACTTAATGCTATTGTCCACCTCAAGAGAAGATATATGATTGTAGCCCTGCTGTATCTGGCTTTGGCTGGAGCTTACCTGTTAGTAATCCCTATTGCTGTGATGCTGTACCTCAAACAGCGCTGGTATGTAGCCGGATCCATTGAGCGAACTGTGATGTACTTTATGGTGTTTTTCTTTTTGCCAGGGTTATTAGTTTTATCGCCGTTTGTGAATCTGCGACCCCGTCCCCGGCAAATTGAAGTTTAACAGATTGTTAGGTCATAACTCTCATGCGACGCATTGATGCTATTGGTATTGGCTTGGGTGTTTTTATTGCTGGTGGTTTGGGATACGTAGGATTACAGTTAGTGGGTTTAGAAGCTGCACAAGCTGGGATCTGGAGCCAAGTCTTACTAGTGAGTGGCTTGCTCGGCTGGTTGGCTTCCTATATATTCCGGGCGGTGGGAAATAAAATGACCTACCATGAACAACGGGAACAGTATGAACAGGCCTTCCTCCAAAAACGCCTAGATGAACTTACTCCTGAAGAACTGGCCAAAATCCAGGCAGAAATCGCACAAGAAGAACAAAGTCAAGTGTAAAGTTATCATTGATCAGTTATTTATAAACTGACCACTGACTCATAATTATTCTGGACACATGACCGCGATTTCTGATTGCTTTAACACCTTGGGACGAAATCGAGAGTGCGCTCTGATTCCGTTTATTACTGCTGGAGACCCAGACTTAGCAACGACAGCCGCAGCTTTGCAAGTTCTGGATCGTCACGGAGCCGATATGATTGAACTCGGTATTCCTTACTCCGATCCTCTAGCAGATGGCCCGGTAATTCAAGCGGCTGCTACCCGCGCCTTGGAACGAGGGACAAAGTTAGAACAGGTTTTAGAAATGTTGCAAGCTACTACTCCCAGCTTGCGATCGCCTATTATCATGTTTAGTTACTACAATCCCATTTTGCACCGGGGGATTGACAAGTTTCTTGGGCAAATTGCGGCCGCAGGGGTTTCAGGATTAGTAGTCCCCGATTTACCTTTAGAGTCAGCAGCAGAATTGCTGCAACCAGCAAGTGAAATGGGTATTGACTTAACTTTGTTGGTGGCTCCTACCAGTTCCCCGGCCAGAATCAAAGCCATTGCTCGCTCTTCCCAAGGATTTATTTATTTGGTCAGTGTCACTGGTGTTACCGGGATGCGAACTCAAATGGAGTCACGAGTCTCGGAATTACTCCAACAAATACGTGAGGTTACAGATAAGCCCATCGGTGTGGGATTTGGCATTTCTGAAGCTGCACAAGCCCGTCAAGTCAGAGAATGGGGAGCAGATGCGGCAATTGTGGGTAGTGCATTTGTCAAACGTTTAGCAGACGGTACACCAGAACAGGGACTAAATGCGATCGCCCAATTTTGTCATAATCTCAAAGCTGCCATCAAAACAAGCGATAACGGCACAAATACTCAACTTGCGCCAGAAGACAAAGTTGGTTAAAACTAATGGAACCATAACTTTGTGAAAGTGACTTTGTGGACAATTGAGCAAATATAGTTTTGAATATTAACAGCACAAATAAGCTGTAAAAAAACTAGCTAGTCCGGTCGCTTATAGTTGAGTATTATGTAAAGTTGAGTAGGCGAATTATGATGAGTGTGAGAGTGAGTCAGTCACGAGTAACAGAGGAGCAAAAGCGATGAGTGAGAGTATGGCATTTATCGGCGGTGTTGCCGTGGCAGGACTAGCGGCGCTTGTCTTGCTCAGGGGGGCAGATAGTCCCATACAAAGTAATTTCGCTGTTTCTGCTCCCCAGATACCGGCTACTATAGCGCCGCCCATAATGCCCCAACCCCAGATGTATTCCCCCTATGGGTTGAATCCATATTATCCCCAACCAAATCAACCGCCCTCCCCGGCTAATCCAGAGCAGCGGGTGGAAATGGAACGGCTAAATATGCAGTTGGAACGCTTAAAAAGCGACAACGAACAGCTCAGAGCGCAAAACCAACAACTCCAGTTCCAATTCCAAAATTGGCAGAACGAGCAGGTACAGTTAACTCAACAAAATAGCCAAAAACTTACATCAGAAGCATTAAAGCCTCAAACTCCAGCAGCCCTGTGGTCTTCACCCATCATTTGGGCAGTAGGAGGCGCAACTCTCACCATTGGCGGTGGTGTTGTAGTCGCTGGTGTACTGGCTTTATTTGCACCACGCCCGCGTCCCGGTCGTACAGTACAAGTTATACATCCTTACCAGGGTCCTACCCCACCCTTAGCCCCTGTACGTCGCGCGGAATTTTTGCCTTCTTCACGGATGGAGTCCAGAGGATTTGAAGCCCGAGAATATGACCAGATGCACTAAGAGCAATATAGCCAAATCAGAATATTGATTTTAGTTATTGACCAGGCTCCCACTCCCTTACCTTGGTAAAGGAGTGACTTTTTTGCCTTGCTGATGATCTAATTTCGGTGATGTCTCTTTTGTTAGATTTTCGTCTGCTTGTTCAAATAACGATTGTATTTTGTCGCGCCAGTATTGAGTATCAGGCAACTTTTCGGGATTATTTTTATAATCTAAAACTTTGTCCCATTCACCGTCTTCTATAGCTCTATTGATATCATTAAATAGCGCCTCGGCCTTAGCCCAGTCTTTTTGCCACTGATTAATCATAGTTACTGTCTGTTTCATAGCTTGCGTGGCGTAGCCATGGGCAGAAGAAGGCGATAGCTTACCTGGCGTAGCCATACCAGGAATAGACCGACCCAAAGCGGGGGAGCCTTGTAAATCTGCTGATTCAGACTCATGTGGAGCTTTTTCTCTAATTTTCTGAGGATCATTGGTAGACGGTGACTGATTGACTGTCTGTGCCGGTTGGGGCTGAGGAAGTGGTGAAGATGCAATCAAATTACTATCATCTACTGTGTTAATAGCAATACCTTGATCTGCCAGACAAGAAACCCACTCTTGATGATTGGTAATGACATCCAGATGGGCCCAACCCAAATGACCAGAATTCAATTTAACTTCTACCCAACCTAGTTTTGTCTGCTTGCCTGTAACCTCAAACTCGTTATGGGTGCTGGTTTTTTGCAAAATATTATCAGAATTAATCGAGCTAGGTTGAGAACGAATATTGGAATTACCAGCAACCACAGCCGAGCAGTTGTTTCTTATAGAATTATCCGCTAATTTCCGCACATTAGGATATACATTTGTGACTAAAGCCGCAGCCCCACCTGCTAAAAATAAACCAATCAAGAACGGCCACGGGTCTATTTTGTTAGCTTTTTGACTAGTTGGTTTGACAGTGACAAAATTCGCCGGCGCTACTGCAACAGTTTTTTCTGGCGATACTGGGGATAAAGATTGAGTGGGTTGATGGTGATGATGGTGAGAAGATTCTGGAGGTGTGGCGGGTGTAAATACTGGATGAATTTTATGACAAGCTTGCAATGCTTCTGTTGCGCTTTGGTAACGGTCTTTGAAGTGATAATGTACCATTTTCGTCAGCACTGCCGCCAACCGGTAGTTGACGGTTGCTAAATGCTGCCATAGCAATTCCCCTGTATTCGGGTTTTCTTCTAATTCCAGGGCTGGTACTCCTGTAAGGGCTTGAATCGCAATAATCCCTAGTGAATAAATATCACTATTAGGGCGGGGTTTACCTTGCCCTTGTTCCGTAGGCATATAGCCAGGAGTCCCCACGGCAACTGTAGCAGTACTTTTTCCCTCAACAGTGGCCATTGGTAATCTTAGCTGCTTGACTGCCCCAAAATCTACTAAAACTAATTTCTGGTCACAGGCGCGACGGATAATGTTGTCTGGTTTAATATCACGGTGAATTACGCCTTTTTGGTGAACAAATTGGAGGATTTCCAGGACTCCTTGCAACAGTTCCATAACTCGGCTTTCACTCCAAGGCTGACCGGGTATGAGTTCCGCCCCTAGGGTCTGTCCGGCAATAAATTCTTGTACTAGGTAAAATTCTTGGTTTTCATGAAAGTAAGCCAGTAGCCGGGGTATTTGGTCATGATGGCCTAGATTTTCCAAGGTTTCCGCTTCGCTGTTAAATAAACGCTGGGCTGTCTCAAAAGCTCTGGGGTCGGAGGTTAAGGGCTTGAGGTGCTTAACGACACAGATAGGGTTGCCCGGTCGCTTGGTATCTTGGGCTATATAGGTTTGACCAAATCCCCCTTGAGCAAGGACTTGAATGACTTGGTAACGATGGTCTAACAGCTTACCGATCATATTTTGCCCTCAAAGTTATTACTTAATGATCTCCCTATAATTTTTCATGAAATGAAAAATTATAGGGATGAAATCCGCTATTTTGGGATAAAGAAAGATTTAAACTAAAAAATTTAGTTTTTTAATAAACTTAGACTGTTTGTTTAGCATTTACTGTTCCCGTTTACTAGCAATGCCTCCTAAAATTACTAACCCATTCACATGGCAGCAGGCTGAACTCCTGATGCAACCTGCTTTTATTCGTGTTGTGGATAATATCCGCAAGGGTCTTGACGCGTCTACTTGGAAAGGGACTTACCAGGATGTCCTGATTTGGCCCGCCAGCACTACTGATGAAATTAAGGCTTTGGTAACTCGGTTGTTGCAAGAAATGGAAACTGCCACCGTAGAAAAGACAGAAGAAATTCGCGCTACTCTTGCTGATCTACCAATGCCTCATCCAGGATACCATCTACTTTTGCAGCGTCAACAGCATCAGGTGAGTATAGATTTATGGGAAATTTGTTATCAAGTGTGTTTTATAGATTACACTGCTGCCAATGCAGGGGCAAATATTGATCCTAGTTTAATTGATGATGCGGGGGAGGTGGATTGGCAGCGCTTGGAAGATAAGACTAGGGATTTAGTTTCCCAGGTATTTGCCAATTTACCAGGTGATGACAGTCGGTAGGTGGGTAATTTTTGTGTTGATCGGCAACTGGTGAGAGGAAGTTTTTTTCACTTTCATGTAAATTAACTATAAAATTTCCAAATTACTTTTTCCCTTGAGATTGCTACATTAGTTACAGGTGGCAAACCTGATGCCATCATAGAACTTAATAATTTTGTCCATTTCTACCTCATCCATATTTTTACAAAGCTTATGAATCCTGCCCTCACAAAAATTGGCGCTCAAATGTCTAACCTAACTGGCGTTAGAGCAATTATGAAAGATATTATCGAAACTTTGAAAGCCGGGGCTGGGCAAGAATTTATTAATTTGAGCGCTGGTAACCCGTTGATTTTGCCAGAGGTAGAACAGTTATGGCGAGACTGCACGGCTGAATTATTAGCTAGTTCCGAATATGGGGAAGTGGTTTGTCGTTACGGTTCGAGTCAAGGGTATGCACCGTTAATTGAAGCGATCGCCCATGACTTTAACAACCGATATGGTTTAAATTTAAGCGATCGCAATATTTTAATTACACCCGGTAGTCAAAGCCTCTACTTCTACGCTGCTAATGCCTTCGGCGGTTACACAATTAACGGTGATATTAAGCAAATTGTTCTGCCACTCAGTCCCGACTATACAGGCTATGGCGGTGTGTGTTTAGAGCCGGAAGCCTTAATCGCATATAAACCCACTTTAGACATTGATGTAGAGGCTCACAGGTTTAAATATCGTCCAGATTTCAGCCAACTGTCAATTACAGAAAGTACCGGTTGCGTGATCTTCTCTCGTCCCTGTAACCCCACGGGTAATGTTCTGACTCAGGATGAAGTGAAAAAAATTGCAGCTTTAGCAGCACCTCACGATATACCCGTGTTAATTGACTCAGCTTATGCGCCTCCTTTCCCAGCCTTGAACTTCACAGAAATGACACCCGTATTCGGTGGTAATATTCTACATTGTATGAGTTTATCCAAGGCGGGATTACCGGGGGAGCGTATAGGTATCGCCATTGGTGATGAAAGCATGATTCAAGCCTTAGAGTGCTTTCAGACAAATTTGTGTATTCATCCCTCAAGGTATGGACAAGCTATAGCCGCTAGTGCTATTAACTCTGGTGCTTTAGCCCAAATAGCTGAAGCAGTGATTCGTCCCTTCTACCAGAAGAAGTTTTCTGTGCTAGAAAATACTTTAGATGCCGCAATGCCCCAAGATTTACCTTGGTTCCTCCATCGCGGTGAAGGTGCTATATTTGCTTGGTTGTGGCTCCAGGATCTACCCATTACTGACAGGGAATTTTATCAGGAACTCAAGCAAGTGGGTGTAATTGTTGTTCCTGGTAGTAGCTTTTTCCCTGGTTTGCGGGAACAATGGCAGCACAAGCACCAATGTTTACGTATTAGTCTAACAGGTAGTGATGAGGAAATCGCCATAGCTATGCAACGTTTGGCACAAGTGGCTGCACAAGTGTATCAGCCTGCTGTAGTAAATGCATAAATTATGAAAACCAAGAGCCAAGGCGCAAAAACCGCCAAGAATCAAATTACCTCAGTCCCGAATCTTGATGAATGGTTGGAAATTGGTAAAATCGTCGCACCTCAAGGCTTGTCTGGGGAGTTGCGGGTTTATCCCCAATCGGATTTTCCCGAACGGTTTGAGGTTCCGGGGATACGTTGGTTATGGCATCCAGGCGACGGGGAGCCACAACCAGTGGAGTTGTTGTCGGGACGTTATGTAGAAGGTAAAAATTTGTGTGTGATTTCTTTGGCGGGTGTGGAAAATCGTAACCAAGCAGAGGCTCTGCGTGATTATATGTTACTAGTACCCGCAAGCGATCGCCCCCAATTAGGTGAAGATGAATATCATGTCACCGATTTATTGGGGATGTTGGTTTTTATGCAAGAATCAGGGGAACTTGTGGGGGAGGTGGTAGATGTAATTTCTGCCGGTAACGATTTATTACAAGTGGAGATGCATCAGCAAAATGAACCTGTAACGCCAGAAAAATCACTTAAGACTGTTTTGATCCCATTTGTCAAAGAGATTGCCCCTGTGGTAGATTTATCATCCCGTCGGATTGAAATTACTCCCCCTCCTGGTTTGTTGGAACTAGCCATTAGTCGTTAGTCAACTGCTGGGCTACCTCACTTTTGTGGGAAAGTATTAAGGTTGTTGTCGCTACTGCTAGTATGCCTGTGATCCCTAGGCATAGCAGAGCGGTTTTTTGTCTGAGTTTGATTGACCTGGCCAAGGTGTCGATGTTATGATCAGCACAAATAACTGGAATTTCTTGCAGTGCTTTTAAAGCCAGAGATGCACTAGCATAGCGATATCTACCCTGAAATTTCACCAGTTTCATTAACCACGATTGAAAACGCGGATGTAATTGGGGAAGTATTTCCCGGCAATTAAACCCATACTGCTTGTCTATCAATTGACAAATCTCAAGAGAACTAGTACCACTGAGTAAGCAAATCAATGTTACCCCTAAACTGTACAGGTCTGTAGCTTGGGTGAGGGGATGACCAAGTGGCTCCTCTGGAGGCATGAAACCAGGGGTTCCAGAAGCAATGCTAGTGAGAGGCATTTTCACCTCCTGTAACCAAGCTAAGTCAAAATCCACTAGGTAAGCGTTGAGATCCTCATCAACTAAAATGTTTTCTGGTTTGATATCCCGATGAATAATTGGGTTGGGTCTTGTCTGCAAATAAACTAAAATCTCTAAAACCGATAGGGCTATTTGTTTGACTTCTTCCGGCTGAAAGCTGCGTCTTAACCCCAAAGATGGAGCATTTTTATACTCTTGTACCAGATAAAAATGATCGGAGGTAGCACAAGAGTCTATGTAGCGGGGGATACGAGGATGATCAAGTTGTTGCAGAATTTCTATTTCCCGTTCGTAAGTTTTCAAACCTGACCAGTCAGCATTCGTATGGGCAAAATTGAACTGTTTAATTACCACCTGTTGATGAGATTTACAGACCTTAGCGAGGTAAGTAATGCGCCCCTCTATCTGGTTCCGTCCTAGTTCTCTGATCACTTCATAGCCTAGCTGAGAAAAATCAGGACTATGAGTGAGGGGAATTGCTTCTGCATTATGTACATCAAGCTCCATTACACACACCATCTACGTCTGATTTGCTCAAGGGGCGACAGCTACCGCTTGCGTAAGCCCGAGAAAAAATAAGAGGTGTTGACCCAGTTTTGTCACCTTACCCACACTGAGCGTATTGTGTGAATACAAGATGGCTAGACGCCTTTTGGGCGTCTGTATAGCTCAACTATTAATTTTGCGCCAACCAAGCCACAATGTGGGCGTTAACAATGTCTGGAACTTCATCGTGGGGACAATGACCGGCGTTAGGAATGGGCATAATTTTGATGTCTTTGCCATTCTCACGCGCTTGTTCATAAATCTTCGCCCCGGTAATTGGTGTCCAAGGATCATCAGCACCCCAAATTACTAATAAAGGACGTTGGATGTTGGGCAATAGTTCCTCTGGGCTAGGCCCTGGTGGGGCTGTGAGGATGGAGGCGAAAACTTCTTGCGCCCCTGGGTCACAAGATGGAGTATAAAGAATATCTACTAATTCATCTGTTACAGCTTCACGGTTGCGGTAAACTTGGTATAGGGTGCGACGAATTTGGGATTTTTGACGAATGCGGTTATAGACAAATTTACCTGTGATCGGCGATCGCACGAATTTATTAAAAGCTGCCATTACTATGCGTAAAGGTGGATTCAATTCATGGGGACGATGACTCAAACCACCCGCCGAGTTAATTAAAACACCACCCGCCGTAATTTCTGGATGTTCTGCCAGCACTATCAAGCTTAAAAGCGCACCAATAGAGTTACCGATAAATACAGCAGGTTCTTGGATATGTGCTTCCCAAAAATCTTTCAGTAGTTCTACCCAGACTTCTACACTGTAGTTGATTATCGCCTTATCAGAACCACCAAAACCCAAAAGATCTAAAGCAAAAACCCGATAGCCGGCGTCAGCTAAAACCGGGATATTTTTCCGCCAGTGTCCAATGGAAGCACCAAAGCCGTGAACCAGTACCAAAGGGCGGCCCGTACCCATGAGGGTGTATTGAATTTTGTGACCTCGCCAAGTCCAAACAAGTTTTTCTAAGGTGGCTGATGGCGATAGCGTGGCGTTAGCCATAGATGGCTGCTGTGTAGTTCCGGTCATTATTAAAATTCATCAAGTATTATTATATATAATTATTGTCCCTGAAAGCATGGCTACGCCACCTAAACCACTGAGAATATGTTAAAATCAGGTAGCCTAGACAGATAATTGTGCCAAGTAAGGCCTGGTTAGTGGTTTATGGCTAACGTCACGCTATCGCTATGTTCGCCAGGATTCCAGGGCTACGATAAATGGAAGTCTTTGGGATTACCACCCCTGGGGAAGTTTCACTGAGGGTTTTGCCAACTAGTGGGAAAGGTGACGCTCTCACTAAGTTGAATAGGAATCTCCCATTAATGTAGTATTGTCAAAAACAGTAAACCAGCGAGGGTAAACATGATGATTCTGCCTGGATCAATAGTTAGGGTTAAAAATCCCGCAGACACCTATTATCGCTACGAAGGACTTGTACAACGTGTCAGTGACGGCAAGGTAGCTGTGCTGTTTGAAGGTGGTAACTGGGATAAATTAATTACCTTTCGCCTATCAGAATTGGAACCCGTAGAACTCAATGCCGGCAGAAAGGTTTAACTGAACTAAGATGCGTCTACCACTACCACAGTTTACCACAGGCGATCGCCAGCCCCGGCATATTGCGGAGGTGATAGAAACTAGTTCTACTGAATTTCTTGCCCAGTGCTTGGAACCGGAAGACTTAAGTGTTCCCGCCATGCCGCCTTTTGGTAGTTGGGTTTGTGCTGTGGATGAAGAGTCAGGCAATCAGATTTATGCTGTGGTGTATCTTGCTACCACCACTCCCATCGATTCTGTACATCGGGCTGTGGCCTTGGGGTTGTCTTTGCAGGAGTTACGCGAGGAACAGCCCCAAATTTTTGCCATGTTGAAAACTGAATTTCGGGCGGTCATTGTGGGGTTTGAGCATTCCTCCCGGACTCTAGGGCTAAACCAAGGCCTATATCAGTATCTACCACCCCGTCCTCCGCAAATTCATCAAGCTGTTTATCTGTGTGAATCAGAAACCATCATCAAATTCACCGAAGAACTAGATTTTTTACGGACATTGCTTTCTCTAACTAGCGCCCCAGTAGACTCATTAACAGCAGCAGCCATCCGCCATGTTTACCAATTACGCCAAGCTGACCGACAGTGGCTGATCAAAGCTGGGCGTACTCTCAGTATTTTGTTAAAAGACGATTATGATCGCTTAAGGTTTATTTTAAGTCAAATCCATCCTTAGATTACCTAAAACGACTTGAAAAAACCAAAGTATGTAACCAAAGGTCAAGATGTGATACAGTGAGCATTAGCGTTAAAGCGCACATAGAAAAAGCTAAGTAGTAAAAATCCTAAATCCAAGTAAGGGCAGGTTGACAGATATCATTGGAGTTAAGATTACGTGGAAGTGCCCACCCTCAACGTACTCCTAGGGTGGGGATAGGGAACGGGCAGAATGAGGATTGCATACCTGACTAATATCAACCGCAAGGTTGAAGGGGGAATGGTATGTATGACGAATCGCCAATTAATCCGGTGGGAGCTTCTTTATTAAACACCCACGTCAGTTGTAATATTAAAGTAGGGATTTTCCTTCGTGCATTGGTTGATACGCCCTCTCTTAAAGAGTGTATTTGTTAATGAATGTTAGCAAAAAAGTATCGGAAATAACAAATGGTGTTGCAATATAGGGACAGACCATACTTTTTTGGTTTTTTTTAATTTTTCGCCAGGGTGAATTTTACGTTAATTAATCATTTTGAGTTGATTGCCTTCTAGGTAATCACAAATTCGGCGTAACCCCTTAAAGTCTAAATCCATGGAACTAATATCACAAGTTCTGCTCACCGATAGCTTGCGTGGCGTAGCCATAGCAACTACTCAGCTTATCGGCGAGGAAGCAATTGTGACCTTTGCTGTTTTGCTGGTGGTCATCTTAGTTATACCCATCCTCTTTGAGCGACTGAGACTACCAGGATTTATCGGCTTAGTCTTATCTGGGTTAGTACTGGGTCCATCAGGGTGGAATCTCTTGCACACAGAATCAGGGGTTATGAAGCCCTTATCAGACATTGCCTTACTTTACCTGATGTTTGTAGCTGGTTTAGAACTGGAACTGAAGCATTTCCAACGCCAGAAACAACGCTCCTTAGGGTTTGGTATCCTTACCTTTAGTTTTCCCCTGCTCATGGGAATCTTGGTAGGACAAATTTTTGATTTTCAATGGAACACCTCGATTTTAATCGGCTCTTTATTAGCTTCCTATACCCTTTTGGGATATCCCATTATCACTCGTCTGGGGATGATAAATAATGAAGCTGTCAGTATCACCGTGGGAGCAGCCACTTTTACCAACATCAGCGCTGTACTGGTATTAGCTGTTTGTATAGCGACCCCTGACCCTGAGTTATTCAGCTGGGCGTCACTAATGCGCTTATTGATCTGGTTGAGTATTTACACCATCCTCATTGTGGTTGGTTTAAGCATTCTGGGTAAAGAATTTTTCCGCCAATTTAGAGACGACGAAGGTCATCAGTTTTTATTTGTATTACTCACCCTATTTCTGGCCACAGTGGGTGCTCAATTGATGGGAGTTGAAACAATTGTCGGAGCCTTTTTAGCGGGTTTGGCGGTTAATGCAGCCTTGGGTGAGGGGCCAGTTAAAGAAAAGGTGATATTTATTGGTAGTGTCTTATTTATTCCCATTTTCTTGATTAATTTTGGCTTAATTATTGATTTAACTGCCTTAATTAGCAGTATTACCACCCTGCAATTAACACTTGTGATTGTAGTCGGTTTAATCAGCAGCAAATTCATAGCAGCTTTATTCACAAAACTGCTTTACGGCTACAACTGGGGGGAAATATTGACTATGTGGTCATTGTCAATACCTCAGATGGGGATAACTTTAGCAGCCACTTTAGTGGGATATCGGGCCGGTTTGCTCTCAGAAGCAGTATTAAACAGTGTCCTTGTTTTAATGCTCGTTACCTCGATCTTAGGTCCATGGATGACCAGTCAGACAACTGTAGCTTTAGTTTCTACCCCCGTTCCTACATCAGCCGCAACTCTATCTAAAGAGAAAACAGAAGCAAAACACAGTTGTATGACCATAGTTGTACCCGTGTATAATCCTCAAACTCAGCAGTATTTAATTGAAATGGCAGGATTATTAGCAAATCAAGCTCAGGGTAAAATTGTACCATTGGCCATTGCTACTGCTACCGGTAACATGGATGCACCGCATTTAGAAACTGCTCTGCGCCGCACTGAGCGGTTATTAGCAAAAGCCAGAGCACAAAGTCGACTCTTAGGAGTAAAAGCAGAACCATTACTGAGAATTGATGATGCTTTTGCTTCCGGTATTAGTAGAGCAGCTCGGGAACAAAAAGCTAATTTAATCATCATGGGTTGGGGGAACCGCACTGGGTTGAGAGCGCGTTTATTTGGCAATGTAATTGATAACGTCCTGTGGTCATGTCATTGTCCGGTAGCAGTGACCCGTCTGGTGGACTCGCCAAAGAAAATTCAACGCATCTTAGTACCCTTAGAAGATTTAACAGCATCATCATTGCCACCTGTACAATTTGCCCAGATGTTGGCTGAGGCTAATCAGAACGCCATAGTTACCGTACTGAATGTATGCACTCGTCCAGCTTTTAATTACAGTCCGTTATGGCGGAGTCATAACCGCAGCAGTATGGCTAACGCCACGCTATCGCTATCAGAGACAATCGCCAACCGGCGATCGCACCTAGCCTCATTAATATCTCAACTAGCTGTACCTCATCCCCCAGAAATTCAAATTATCGTTCATGAAAATGCTGCCCAAGCGATTTTACAGGCAGCACGATTATATGATTTAGTAGTATTACCTTTTATACGTAATCGTACAAGTCCCGGAGGGTTAGCTATTAGTGATGTCACCAGCCAGTTAGCTGGACAACTTACCTGCTCTATCGTGATGCTGGGAATACCACAACGGAGTCAAAATGGAGTGTTACAGTCCCAGATTTCCCGATCGACCTCTGTCCTATAGAAAAACGGTGTGTCTATATTTTTCCGGTAAAGTTGATATGAGCAGATGTTTTGATGGTGTCCTCAACCGTTCATTGAAGGCGGTAAGAGTGTGATATTTGATCATTGAAGATTTGATGAATTATCAGACCAATCAGACCATCTGAGGGGGCTGTTTGCTATCTTTCTACTATGAATTATTCAGCAGTAAAGTTTAAAATTGACAAAATTCAGTTTATACTGTTCTTGTATAAAAATGTTTCTTTCAAGTTACATTTGTTGGTTCGATATTTATTCGCTCACGGAAACCCGATGATTTCATCCTCAGTTCCAGGGTAACTACAAATATTTGTAAACTTTCTGTAAAACTATGAGAATTTTGGTAACAGGCGGCGCTGGATTTATTGGTTCTCATCTGATTGACAGATTAATGTCAGCAGGCCATGAGGTTATTTGTTTGGATAACTTTTATACAGGTCGTAAAAGTAATATCCTCAAATGGATGAATAATCCATATTTTGAGGTGATTCGTCATGATATCACAGAGCCAATTCGCTTAGAAGTCGATCAAATATATCATCTAGCCTGTCCAGCTTCTCCAGTACATTACCAGTACAACCCGGTAAAAACTGTAAAAACTAATGTGATGGGGACATTGAATATGTTGGGACTAGCTAAACGTATTAAGGCCAGATTCTTTTTGGCCTCAACCAGCGAAGTTTATGGTGACCCCGAAGTTCATCCCCAAACAGAAGAGTATTGGGGTAATGTTAATCCCATCGGCATTCGTTCATGTTACGACGAAGGCAAACGCATTGCTGAAACTTTAACATTTGATTACTACAGACAAAATAAAGTCGATATTCGCGTGGTGCGGATTTTCAATACTTATGGTCCGAGAATGTTAGAAAACGATGGTCGAGTAGTCAGTAATTTTATTGTTCAAGCCTTACGGGGTATTCCTTTAACTGTGTATGGTGATGGTTCCCAAACTCGGAGTTTCTGCTATGTTTCCGACTTGGTGGAGGGATTTATCCGGTTAATGAATAGTGACTATGTTGGTCCGGTGAATTTGGGTAACCCTGGCGAATACACGATTCTAGAATTGGCGCAAACTGTACAAAATATGGTTAACCCGGATGTGGAAATTAACTACGAGCCTTTACCATCTGATGATCCGCGTCGTCGCCAGCCTGATATTACTAAAGCGAAAACCTTTTTAGATTGGTCACCTACTGTCCCGCTGCAAGAGGGGTTAAAGCTGACAGTGGCAGATTTCCGCCAGCGGATAAAAGCCGGTACTTAAATATCAGCTTTTTGCGGTATTTACTGTTGTGCTTAATGAGCCTGTAGGCTAACTATGTTCCTATTCGTTATTTTGCATTATCGGTGCTTCCGACATTAATGTAATATTTTAACGATTTTTTTCAAGGCTAACCTAACCCTAAAAAACAAGGAGTTAAACTCAATGCGTGTTTGCGTAATTGGTACTGGTTACGTTGGTTTGGTGACGGGCGCTTGCTTGGCCCGTATCGGCCATGATGTAATTTGTGTCGATAATAATGAAGAAAAAGTTAAGTTAATGAAATCGGGACAGTCCCCCATTTTTGAACCGGGACTCTCGGAAATTATGCAGTCTGCTATTCGAGAGGAGAAAATTCACTTTACTACAGATATTGCCGCAGGAGTAGCCCATGGTGAGATTCTGTTTATTGCTGTGGGAACACCACCCTTACCTACTGGTGAAAGTGATACCCGTTATGTGGAAGCTGTCGCTCATAGCATTGGCGCGAATCTCAACGGTGGTTATAAGGTAATTGTCAATAAGTCTACAGTACCCATTGGTTCTGGTGACTGGGTGCGGATGATTGTTTTAGATGGTATTGCAGAACGTCAAAAAACACTTATACCCAACCGTGGGTTGGCTGTCCAGGAGAAATTACCTGAGTTTGATGTTGTCAGCAATCCAGAGTTCTTACGTGAAGGTTCGGCAGTATATGATACTTTTAATCCCGATCGCATTGTCTTGGGGGGTAATAGTCAAAGAGCGATCGCTTTAATGCAAGAATTATATATTCCCATTGTCGAACGTCAGTACGCTGCGGATAAATCTTTACCTCCTGTGCCGGTACTGACCACAGACCTGAGTTCGGCAGAAATGATCAAATACGCTGCTAACGCCTTTTTAGCTACCAAAATCAGTTTTATTAACGAAGTTGCTAATATCTGCGATCGCGTCGGTGCTGATGTTACCAAAGTAGCAAAAGGCATAGGTCTAGACTCCCGGATTGGTAACAAGTTTTTAAACGCTGGTATTGGTTGGGGTGGTTCCTGCTTCCCCAAAGATGTGGCTGCACTGATTCACACTGCTGATGATTATGGCTACGAAGCCCAAATTATGAAAGCTGCTGTTAGTGTGAATGAACGCCAACGCTTAATCGCTTTAGAAAAACTCCAACAAGCCTTAAAAATCCTCAAAGGTAAAACTGTGGGACTTTTGGGTTTGACCTTCAAACCAGATACAGATGATATGCGGGATGCTCCCGCACTCAATCTTATTGAGCACCTGAACCGACTAGGCGCAAAGGTCAAAGCCTATGACCCCATTGTTTCCCAAACAGGTATACGTGATGGTTTAACCGGTGTACTAGTAGAAACCGACGCCGAAAGGTTAGCTGATGGCTGCGACGCTTTAGTATTGGTGACTGAATGGCAACAGTTCGGCAGTCTAGATTATGCTAAAATGGCGCAATTAATGAACCATGCGGTAATTATAGATGGTCGTAATTTCCTTGACCCTGACACTATGGTGAGGGCTGGTTTCCAATATATAGGCGTGGGAAGATAGAGATCCCGGACTTCTGTATAGATACTCAAGGGTTGGGAATTTATGAAAGAAGTCCGGGAGCTAATTAACGGTGGTGTAACTAAGGATTACGAGGTATACGTTCTATTTCTGCATATCCACTAAAGATTAACTTTTTACCTTCAGTTTCTAAACGATTCAGCCGCATTTTTACACCATCAAGGTCAAAGCGATCTAAGTCAACCATATTATCTAAAATTTCTGCGAATGCTATCCCCAATACTTGGGACACTTCTCGTTGTGCTACAGGTACTGTGTCCAGTTCAATTTTAGGGTCTTTAAAAGAAATCCGTCGCCGTCTTTCCACCGCGACAGCCATGGTCATACATAGGGGTATGAGTTCCCCATTATTTAAATCTGCCTTAGCCATCATTCGCAGACGATTTTCTGCCAACAGTTCTACTTGAATATTAGTGAATGTTACCGGTTCACCGCCAGATATTGCCGTCAAGGAGGGTATGGTAAGGTTCACCAGATGCTGTGTTACTAGTTTGGCATTGAAGGCTTGGTTAATGCCAGCTTCTGATAATACTACGTGAGCGATCGCTTGGGTAGGCTGCTTGAGGTTGAGTTTACCACTCATAACTGCGCCGAAGTCAATGGCAACAGCATCGGTTTCAAAGGACATTTCCTCTACCAAGAAATCTTTGCGAATCACTAAGCCGCGACCGCTCATTTTAAAGCTGTCAATGCTACCTTGCAAGAGTTTGCTGGAGGGATAGCAGCGTACAAAGACTTCTACTGACTCGCTTTGGGTAAACAAGTGGCGAATCGTTTGGCTAGCGACTGTGTTAAGCATTCGCTCTCCCCAATCTGTACCTTGAGAATCTTTTAAACCAGTAAGTCCGCCGAACATGAAGTTTTGGGTCTCTAGAAGTTCTTTATACTTTTGTAACAAATTGTGAAGAATACAGCAAGCGATCCCCCATTGTTTCTACCTTTATAGCAACAGCCAAGGTAATTTAAGCATAAACTATAAGTAGTCCCTTTTCATGTGAAGCGATCGCTTGCTATAGGTATATGCCCAAGTCGTACAGTTACGACCTTCGTCAAAAGGTCATCCAAGCTATTGAACTCGATG
>NZ_JAQMTM010000147.1:0-19464 GCF_028331085.1 Anabaena sp. CS-542/02 | reverse complement strand
TCTGCGTACTTCCTTAAACTGTTTGGGTGCAGTCCCAGTTGTTTGACTGCTTCTCGTAGTGGTACATAAGCCATACCACTATCTGAGCATTTATGAGGATATGTAATCTATTATTAGTAAATAACTAGCTATTGACTAACCTTCATTTCCGTTCCCACCAGAGCAATTACTACCAAAAGAAAATTATTTGGCGTGACACTTCCGTAATTATATCAGATATTGGCAGCTAGGCTTGTGATTTTTAGGCAAATTATCCCAAAACTTGAGTTCTGATGGCATCAGGTCCCGCCATTCACCCAACTGTAGACCGTCCAGACTCAGATGGGCTATGCTCACCCTCACCAATCGCAAAGTAGGAAATCCCACCGCCGCAGTCATTCGCCGCACTTGACGATTCTTTCCCTCGGTCAATGTCATTTCTAACCAAGCCGTGGGGATATTTTGGCGAAATCTAATTGGCGGGTGGCGTTCAGGTAAATGGGGCGCTTCTAACAACAGTCGTACTTGGGCTGGTTGAGTGCAGTAATTTTGAATATTTACACCCGTTTCTAACTTGTTGATCGCATCTACATCAGGAACGCGCTCCACCTGCACCCAGTAAGTGCGTTCATGTCCATAGCGAGGATGAGCGAGACGATGTTGTAATTTTCCATCATTAGTTAGTAATAATAACCCTTCGCTGTCCCAGTCCAAACGTCCCACAGGGTATACATCCGGAACTGGTATATATTCCTTCAATGTACGATGTTTCGGTGTTTCCTGAGTGAACTGGCTGAGAACACCATAAGGTTTGTAAAAAATAATATATCTGTAATGGTTAGCCATAAATGCTTAGATCATATTGGGACTGATCGCCTACAGTATAACCATACTCTTTCTTCTTAGTGCCTTGACCCCCTTCCCCTACCTGGTGCGGTCGATCAAAAGGAATTGTAAACAGTCTCACCCGTATTCCTAACCCAGATGGTACAATTTCATTCATGCTAGGGGTGCCTGAAGAATCAGGCTGAGATCACACCCTTAACACCTGAGTCTGGCTAATACCAGCGGAGGGAAGCTGTTTATCGAGGAATTCAATATGCGGACAGAATGGGTTACCAAGCGTCGTGGACAGAGTAATGTCACTCAAATGCACTACGCACGCCAGGGTGTTATTACCGAAGAAATGCACTACGTCGCCCAGCGGGAAAATCTTCCTGCGGATCTCATTCGTGAGGAAGTGGCGCGGGGACGGATGATTATCCCTGCTAACATTAATCACACCAACCTAGAACCGATGGCTATTGGCATCGCGTCTAAATGTAAAGTTAACGCTAATATCGGCGCTTCTCCTAACTCTTCCAATCTTCAAGAAGAAGTAGATAAGTTAAATCTAGCAGTGAAATATGGTGCTGATACCGTCATGGACTTGTCCACAGGGGGCGGTAACTTAGATGAAATTCGCACAGCGATCATCAATGCTTCACCTGTTCCCATTGGCACAGTACCAGTTTACCAAGCTTTAGAAAGTGTCCACGGCACCATTGAAAAGCTCACCGCCGACGACTTTCTCCATGTCATCGAAAAACACGCCCAACAAGGTGTAGATTATCAAACCATCCACGCCGGGATCTTAATTGAACATTTACCTTTAGTTAGAGACCGCATTACTGGTATTGTCTCCCGTGGTGGCGGTATTTTAGCCCGGTGGATGCTACATCACCATAAACAAAACCCTCTGTATACTCACTTCCGCGACATCATCGAGATTTTCAAGAGATATGATGTCTCCTTTAGTTTGGGTGATTCCCTCCGTCCTGGCTGTACTCATGATGCCTCGGATGCGGCACAATTAGCAGAATTAAAAACCCTCGGACAGCTAACCCGCAGAGCTTGGGAAGATAACGTACAAGTCATGGTTGAAGGACCCGGACACGTCCCCATGGATCAAATTGAGTTCAATGTCCGCAAGCAAATGGAAGAGTGTTCCGAAGCTCCTTTCTACGTCTTGGGACCATTGGTAACAGATATTGCTCCCGGTTATGACCATATTACCTCCGCCATTGGGGCAGCTATGGCTGGCTGGTATGGTACAGCGATGCTCTGTTATGTCACACCTAAAGAACATTTGGGTTTACCCAATGCTGAAGATGTGCGCAATGGTTTGATTGCTTATAAAATCGCCGCTCATGCTGCGGATATTGCTAGACATCGCCCCGGTGCGAGAGACAGAGATGATGAACTTTCTAAAGCCCGTTATAACTTTGATTGGAATCGTCAATTTGAGTTAGCTCTAGACCCCGAAAGAGCCAAAGAATATCACGATGAAACTCTACCAGCAGATATTTATAAAACTGCTGAGTTTTGTTCTATGTGTGGTCCTAAGTTCTGCCCGATGCAAACCAAGGTTGATGCTGATGCTTTGACTGAACTTGAGAAGTTTTTGGCTAAGGAACCTGTAACCCAGGGTTAAGATAATTATCCTTTAATATAGTTACCAACTGGTAACTATATTAAATTCCGGTATAAATGGGCATCAATCTCAATACTCATATCAAAATTTAACCCTAAAAATCAATGAGTGCAGCAATTAAATGGACTGTTGAAGGCGAAGCCAACTGTGGGTAGTTCATTTAGCTAATGCTTGATATCGTTCTTGGAGGTCAGTGATGGTAAATACCGCCTGAAAGTTCAACCCCACGGACTGGTAAAAATCTGCCCCTCCTTGTAGTCTATCCACAAGTGAAATTACGGTATCAACTGTATAACCAGCATCCCGAAGACGATCAACAGCTTTCATCGCTGATTTTCCCGTAGTCACCACATCTTCTAAAACTATGACTTTTGCACCTGCGGGTAAATTAGGCCCTTCAATATAAGCCATTGTTCCATGTCCTTTGGCTTCCTTGCGAATAATCAGCGCCGGTATGGGGCGATTTTCATAAGCAGAAACCACACTCACAGCTGACACAATGGGATCAGCACCTAAAGTTAAGCCGGCCACAGCTTGAGTATCTGTAGGTAATACAGATAAAAGAATGCGGCCAATGGCTAAAGCGCCCTGGGGGTGGAGAGTTACCTGCTTACCATTGATGTAGTAAGAACTGCTTTGTCCAGAAGAAAGGATAAAATCACCCTCTTGATAAGCGAGTTGACAAAATAAATCTAGTAGCTGGTCGTGCAGGGTGATTAAATCAGTAGTAGCTGCACAAATATTTGATTGAGTAAAGGTTCCAGTAGTATCCGTCATTACAAAACAGGCAAAGTTATGTTACACCAAAGGTAGACCTGATCAGAGTTCTGAATCAGCATAATATGGGTTTGAATGGAGTCTTGGGTCAGGACTCAAAAAATCCAGGGTGCAGGAGTTGAACCTGCCTTGGGCGAATTATGAGTTCGCTGCCTCAACCGCTCGGCCAACCCTGGCGGAATTCCATTATAGCGTAATTTTACAGATTATGTAAAGTCCAAAATGGTGCAACCTGGTATTGATTAAGTTCTTTTCACGATTGAGGGAGACAGTTGCAATACTTTTGGTTTGAATACGCTTAGAATAAGGCAAAATTTTGACGCAATAACTTGTCAGCAATGAAAGTAAATTCCACGGCAATTCTCACTTTAATCTTATTAGTCCTGATGCTGGGTGCAGGTTCTGTGAGTGCGTTTTTAGGTTTTGAGATGGGAACCTCAGCCCTCAGAGGTGTAACAACACCAGATGGCCGCCCCACGAATAAGTTTCTTAGCAGTAGGTCCAATAACTCTCAACAGTTAGGAGTAGTACTATTGAAAGAAGATGAGATCCTCAAAACTGTCCAGGCTCGAATTGAGGGTAAAACCAAGGCTGCTAAATCAGGAAAATTAGACGAGGATGACCAGGAAACTAGAACCAGTAGACAGAGAACATCCAAGGAAAAACCCCCATCTGTGGTCGCTGAAAAACTCGAACCGGGATTTCCATTGGTTGCTGAGAGTCAGGGTGTAACTTTTGCTGTCCAATCTGTTCGCTACTCTGGGGGTGATTTACTCATGAGAGTAAATATGCACAATAAAGGTAATGATTCTGTGCGCTTTTTGTATAGTTTTTTGGATGTTAGGGATGAGAAAGGACGGACACTGAGTGCTACCACAGAAGGTTTACCAACAGAATTACCTCCTGATTCTCCCATAGCTTCAGGTACGGTGATTATTCCTACGGCTTTGCTTGATGATGTGAATCGGATATCTCTGTCTCTGACAGATTACCCTGCTCAACGACTGAAGCTAGAAGTTTTAAGTATCCCTGTAGAAAGGTAAATGAGAATATGGAATCGGGAAGATGATTATTCAATACCTGATATCAAATTCCCGCTATTTAATCCCAATTAATCCCAAAATGGGGACATGATTTTTACACGAGCTTTGGCGGTGAGTCGTTTTTCTACCTTAATTCCGACTGATGTGGGGCTGAGATTGTTGACGGTGTTATTGCTGATCGCTATTAATGCTTTTTTTGTGACAGCAGAGTTTTCAATGGTGACGGTTAGGCGATCGCGTATTCATCAGCTGGTTAAAGCTGGTGATATTCCGGCCATCGCTGTGGAGGGACTACAACTTAGTATTGAAAGGTTATTATCTACAACTCAATTAGGCATTACCCTTTCTAGTTTAGCCCTGGGATGGATTGGTGAAAGTTCCATTGTCCTATTGGTGAAGTCATGGCTAAAATCCTGGACTTTACCCATAGAGATGAATAATTTTATGGCTCATTCTCTATCAATTCCCATTGCCTTTTTTTTGATCGCCTATCTGCAAATTGTTTTAGGTGAACTATGTCCTAAATCAGTAGCTATGTTGTATTCAGAGGATTTGGCGAGATTTTTGGGGCCTTCGGTAAAAGCGATCGTCCGCTTTTTTAACCCCTTTATCTGGATTCTTAACCAATCAACCCGGTTTTTGTTGCGGCTTTTTGGTATAGAATACACCGGACAAAGTTGGCGATCGCCAGTGACTCCAGAGGAATTACAGATCATCATCTCTACAGAAAAAGAATCAACTGGTTTACAGCTTGCAGAGCGAGAATTGCTGAATAATGTCTTTGAGTTCGGCGATGTGAGAGCCTTTGAAGTTATGACCCCCCGAACTGCTATTGACGCTTTGTCAAAAGATGCAACTTTCCAGACTTTACTCGAAGAAATGACCTCTAGTGGTCACTCACGCTACCCCATCACGGGAGACTCTTTAGATGACATTCGCGGCATAGTTTATTTTAAAGATTTGGCAGAACCCTTGGCAATGGGGAAACTGACCCCAGAAACAAATATCCAACCTTGGATGCGTTATGCCCGCTTTGTACCGGAACAAACACCCTTGAGTGAACTATTACCCATGATGCAGCAAGAGAAGCCGGCCATGGTCATAGTAGTCAATGAGTTTGGCGGTACCGTAGGGTTGGTGACCCTTCAAGATGTCATTGCCGAAATTATTGGTAATGCAGGGGAACCGGACGACATGGATGACTTGCTGGTGGAAATGTTAGACAATCAAACATTTTTGGTGCAAGCCCAAGTTAACCTCGAACACCTCAACGAAGTTTTACATCTCAATTTACCCCTGACAAAGGAATACCAGACACTGGGTGGTTTTGTGCTGTATCAACTCCAAAAAATCCCCGGATCAGGCGAAATCTTCTGCTATGAAAATCTCGAATTTACTATAGTTTCAACCTTCGGACCGCGCTTACATCAAATTCAAGTACGACGCTTGGAGGCTAAATAATTGCAGTGGTCATTGGTAGATTACAACTTTAGTCTTCAGCATAAGGTAGTGGGTCTTTCAACCCCAATTCAGCAAAGGCCGCTAGCCGTAAACGACAAGAATCACAAACACCACAGGCTACATCGCTACCTGCATAGCAAGACCAAGTTAGCTCCCAGGGAACTCCCAATTGATTGCCAAGTTGGATGATTTCGGTTTTTTTTAAATCAATTAGAGGAGCAACAATTTCGATAGGTTTGCCTTCACGTCCTTGTTTGGTTCCTAGTTGAAATACTTTCTGCATCGCCTGGATATAGTCGGGACGACAATCCGGATATCCAGAGTAGTCTAGGGCGTTAACACCAATGTAGACCCTTTGGGCTGCGATCGCTTCCCCATAGCCCAGAGCAAAGCTCAAAAAAATAGTATTACGTGCAGGTACGTAGGTAACTGGAATTTTTTGCGCCATTTCTTCGAGGGATCTCTCTTGGGGTAAATTAATGGTGTCATCTGTAAGTGCTGAACCGCCCCATTGTCGTAAATCAAAATTTACCACTTGATGTTTGACTACTCCAGCTGTTTGAGCGATACGGAAGGCGGAGTCCAACTCTCGCCGATGTCGCTGCTGGTAATCGAAAGAAATCGGGTGACATTCATAACCATCAGCTTTGGCTTGATACAAAACTGTGGCAGAGTCTAATCCTCCAGATAATAGAATTACAGCCTTCATCTCACTCTCAACTTTTGGATTTTCCATTGCCAAATCACACTTCCATAAAATTCCACGAATAATGTTACAGTCCTCCTTAAGCCATCTTGGTCGAGTTTTTACTATTTTCACCACAGCCAAACAAATGTCTACACCAGCGCCTGAAAAAACTCAGACGGCTCAATATGTAAAAAATATAGATAATTGTGCAAAAATTGTTGAAGTATTTCAGCAGTGGCAATTGCGTAAAACATACCAAAACTAAAGGGTTAAGTGGATTCTTTGCAAATTTCTGTATTCTTGATAACAAAACAATATTATTTTTGAATGATTCCTAATTAAAGAGCGATCCCGCTCACTAATTACCCCAGGGTTCTTATAAGTTATTACTTACATCTTCATTGGTTTATCAAGTCAACAAAAAGACACATTATATCTTATGTTAGTAAAAAAATATTGATCAATTGCCACCTGAACACACAAGGAAAAGGTAAATTGCGGGAACTCATAAAAAACTGGGAAATTCTTCATAAATGTAGCCTCTATGTTACCATCTGGATGGTTTTCAACAGATCATAACTGGTCTTCAAGTATAAATACTAACGGCGGCAGCGCCTCTAGATTTGGTGGTTGAGGAGAGAATAATAGTGCAAGATAGCATGTCAGTGGCAGAAACTTCATATACACAGCGGAATCAAACAAAACCAATTCGCGTAGGCGTAATTGGAGTGGGCAACATGGGACAACATCATGCTCGCATACTAAGTTCAATGAAAGATGTTGAATTCGTAGGTGTGTCAGATATCAATGTTGAACGAGGTTTAGAAACAGCTAGTAAATACAAGGGACATTTTTTTGAAGATTACTGTGACCTCCTACCCCATGTAGAAGCAGTGTGTATCGCTGTCCCCACCCGCCTACATTACGCAGTAGGTATCAACTGTTTGTTGGCCGGAATTCATGTCTTGATTGAAAAGCCAATTGCTGCGAGCATTTCTGAGGCCGAATCCCTAGTAAATGCGGCCGCTGATTCTCAGTGTATTCTGCAAGTGGGTCATATTGAGCGTTTCAATCCAGCATTTAAAGAACTCAGTAAAGTGTTAAAAACAGAAAATTTGCTGGCTCTAGAAGCGCATCGCATGAGTCCTTACTCAGACCGCGCCAATGATGTTTCGGTGGTGCTGGATTTAATGATCCACGACATTGACCTGTTATTAGAACTAGCTGGTTCTCCAGTGGTGAAGTTAACCGCTAGCGGTACTCATTCTGTGAATTCTGGTTATTTGGATTACGTCACTGCTACCTTGGGCTTTGCTAATGGTATTGTTGCCACTTTAACTGCCAGCAAAGTTACTCACCGGAAAATCCGCCGCATAGTGGCTCATTGCAAAAACTCATTTACAGAAGCAGATTTCCTCAAAAATGAAATTTTAATTCACCGACAAACTAATAATAATAGTCTGACTGACCATAGACAAGTGCTGTACAGGCAGGATGGTTTGATTGAGAAAGTTTACACCACTAATGTTCAACCTCTGAGTGCAGAACTAGAACATTTTATTAATTGCGTCCACGGCGGTAATCAACCTTCGGTAGGTGGTGAACAAGCCCT
Source organism: Anabaena sp. CS-542/02 (assembly GCF_028331085.1). NCBI lineage: Bacteria > Bacillati > Cyanobacteriota > Cyanophyceae > Nostocales > Nostocaceae > Anabaena > Anabaena sp. CS-542/02. The sequence continues at coordinate 11,431 of NZ_JAQMTM010000147.1, read as the reverse complement.
GAAAGCTCTGAGATTGGCAAGTTTAATTGAGCAAATGGCATTAGAAGATCGGGTTTTAAAGCCATTAGATTGGGAATCTCACACACGGGTGCAGTCATTGACCCCAACAATTTAAAACGGGAACGGGCATCAGGCATGGGGCACAGGAAAACAAACTCTCCCCTGATCTTTGTGCCATCCCCGGCAAATCAACCAAACCAACAAGGAAAAACTCACCTAGTAACACTAGCCTTTAATCGTCTACCTGAGTAGAATACAACCAGCAATTTCTCAAAAGTCTTCACTCCATGAAACTAAAGTTAGGCTTTGGACTATTTAAAGCCAACCCATCAAAGACCAAGTAACAAAGTCCGTGTGATTCATGTGACGATTCTCTAGTTGACCCATTTATCTGCTACTATCCAGGAAAGTTGTTGAGTAAAAATGTCGAGAAAAGTATAGCTGACAATGAATTATGGGAATTGACTAACTCAACCTCCCCCCAGGAGATCAGGAAAACACTGATTTCATAGGCAAGGTAGCAGAGCAATTAATATTGCTCTCTCTATACTACAAGTCCGCACATTAATTTCTGTCACTCAGGCATTAGCAAAAGTTAAATCAGGATTAGGAGCTTTCATGACAGACCAACCTTCCGCAGCTACCCCAATGAATGCCGCCGCCATACCTTTAAATAAGGTGTCAGCATCTACCCCGATGAATACCAACCCTCCTGCTAATAGGTCAAGTATTAGCGGCAAAAATATTCTCAGTGTTGATTTAGGTAGAACTTCTACTAAAACTTGTATTAACCGTGAACCAGCTGATGTGGCGTTCATACCTGCCAATGTTAAGAAAATGTCTATGGAAGAGGTTAAAAGTGGCGTTTTTGAAGCCAAGGCTACTGACCCTCTCATGGATTTATGGCTGGAGTATCAAGGTAATGGATATGCTATTGGTCAGCTAGCAGCCGACTTTGGTGCGAATTTGGGTGTTGGCCAGTCTAAAGTAGAAGATGCACTAGTCAAGGTTTTGGCCTGTGCTGGCTACTTTAAACTCAAAGATGAAATATCCGTCATCATGGGTCTGCCTTTCCTGTCTTTAGAACAATTTGAAAAGGAAAAAGCGCAGTTAACCAGTCAAGTTACTGGACCCCATGTGATGAACTTCCGAGGGGAATCCGTATCGCTCAATATTAACAAGGTTTGGGTCATGCCAGAAGGATATGGTAGCCTGCTCTGGTCTGAAGCTCAACCTAAGACAGGCGCTAGGGTTCCAGATTTCACCAAAATCTCGGTCGCAATTGTTGATATCGGACATCAAACCATTGATATGTTAATGGTAGATAACTTCCGTTTTGCCCGCGCTGCTTCTCAAAGTGAAGAATTTGGCATGAACAAGTTCTATGAAATGGTAGCCGCCGAAATAGAGGGATCTGATAGTCAATCTTTAGCCCTGATTTCTGCTGTCAATAAACCCAAAGGTGAACGCTTCTATCGTCCTAAAGGTGCCGGTAAGCCCACTAACCTGGATGATTTTCTCCCTAACCTCATAGAAATGTTTTCTCGAGATATTTGTCATCGTGTCTTAGCTTGGATACCAGAGCGGGTCACTGATGTCATTATCACTGGAGGCGGTGGTGAATTTTTCTGGGACGACGTTCAACGTTTACTCAAGGAAGCCCAAATAAATGCCCATTTATCCGCCCCTTCCCGCCAGGCTAATAGCTTGGGGCAATACATTTATGGAGAGGCGCAATTGTCCGCTCGATCTGCTAGGTCTTAAAACTGATGTTCCAATGGCCAAAAAAGGTAGTTAAATCTGTCACCTTCAACCCATCGGTTGCCGATGAAAGCTTGTTAGCAGTTGTAGAGGATTGTCTGGAAAAATTGCCTGATAAAACTTTTAGCGACATCTGTAAGCAGGCTCTATGGCAATCTTTGTGTATACCGGAGACTGTAAAACCTAGTCCAAAAACAGTAGCAACAGATTCACTAGAAAAAAAAATCGATGAGTTGCAACGTCAAGTGGCTGACCTAGAGGAACGTTTTTTCCCAAAACAATCTCATCGTTTGGAGACTATAGAATGCCATATTTTGCAACTTACGCAACAAATGGCATATGTAGTAAATATGCTTAGTGAGGGTTCAATGATTGAGTCTGCAAGCACACCAGATATACCAGTATCATATACTACTGATGAGCATCAACCCCCAGAAGAGGTTGATCCCGTGCTCCAACGCCTAAGTCAGTTTCTGGATGACTTTTAAATAATTACCTGTAATTTCCCTCGGCTCTATAGGCTGGATCACTAAGCGAGTCAAACGCCAACATCCTTAAGACGTTTTTTGGACTATCCGAGAAAATCTTGGGGATGTTTTATTTTTTAAAATAATTCACTTGATGTTTACGTAATAAATACCAGGTTGAAGGATATTGATTAGTATAAAATTTGATATCTTACTTCTTTGATCTAGAAACTGACCGGGAGTGGGAAGTGGGCCAACCAAGAACACCTTTTCCTAGTTTTGACTCTTCTCCATACCCTAGGAATATTACCCATCAAATATATAATTTTCTTTAAGAATTATTAAGAAATTCTTATTAAAAAATATTGCAATAACTTGATTTAGTTGTTACTGTGTGTATGGCAACAACGCTGATGAACGCTCTGAGATTTAGGAGAGAAAAACCTATGAGCTACATTCACTCCGGCAATTGTGTGAAATTTTGATTGTTAATCTGACTGAAAACCCAGGTATTTGTGCCTTTTAGTCCAGGAATATTTCGTTGCCACAAGCTTATTTACCAACGACTGATTATTTGTCTTACCTTGTCCAAGCTAGTAGCTCTGATTGTGTCTATCCGCAATCACTAAGACTAGGGTAAGACACCATTTTGGAGGTCATAACCGATGAATATTCGAGGTAAAGTCGCTCTGATTACTGGGGCTTCCCGTGGTATTGGTAAGGCGATCGCTCTGAAGCTGTCCCAACAAGGTATCAAGCGGTTGATATTAGTAGCACGCGATGGGCAAAAATTAACCGCCGTCGCTAACCAAATCGAAGCAATGGGCGTAGAAACCACAATCTTGTGCATCGATTTAACAAAAACAATTGAAGTTAATATTGCCGTTGCCCAATTGTGGCGCAACTATGGCCCAATTCATCTCCTGGTTAATTGTGCGGGCGTAGCATATCAAACCTCATTTTTACAGACCAAACTACCCCAGGTTCAAGAAGAACTCTCGGTGAATTTATTGGGAATGTACAACCTCACCAGCCTTATAGCCCGGCGGATGGTCAGCCAAAAACAAGGAACAATCGTTAATGTGTCAAGTTTGATGGGGAAAGTAGCAGCACCGACAATGGCCACTTACTCAGCTACCAAGTTTGCCATCTTAGGATTTACCCAAGCCTTACGTCGCGAACTGGCTGAACACAACATCCGAGTCCTCGCCTTATTACCTTCCCTCACAGACACAGATATGGCGCGGGACTTAAAATTATTTCGCTGGGTGATCCCTATGAGTTCCGAAGCAGTAGCACAAGTACTCGTCTCTGGATTGCAAAAAGATACACCAGAAATTTTAGTGGGTTGGCAAAGTCATTTAGCCGTGTGGTGTCAACGCTTGGCCCCTTGGTTACTAGAGATAATTTTACAAATCGCCACTCCGCCAACCTTGACAAAACCACAGCCTCCGGCAAAACCGAGTTTTATGACCAAAATTTATCGTTTTAGCGATTTATTATGGTCAAAAACCTAAATTATCTCTCCAGTTAAATTCTCACAATTTGATACTGCGGTCAATAAATTTTACCTTTCAGATCAAAAGGGCAACATTCCCAAAAATAGAACCTATTGACCGCAATTCGCACTCATTTACCCCAAGCTCACCAATAATTCGTATTTTCGGCACAAGAGTAACAAACTTCATAACCGACTCAAACAAAAAGATGGGAATATCTTTGTAAGACCGCACCGATGATAATTAGCGCCTTGTTGCCCATCTCGTAGTTGTTCATGGAAAATGAAATTGCCTACCACACTTACTTCAGTACCGGAAATCATAGACGAATTACCGAATATTTCTGGTTGGGAAACAGAAGTCTTCTCTGTAGTTAACCATGATGCGCCTGTATTTTTACCCTCAACAAATATCCACTTAGAGGATGTAAATGCAGTCTTTGCGATCGCCCTACATATGCACCAGCCAACCATACCAGCTGGACCCAATGGCGGATTAATCAGCAATCTGCAATATATGTTTGAACATTCTCACGAAGGGGACAACCATAACGCAGCAGCTTTCGCCTATTGTTACAGCCGTATGGGGGACATGATCCCCGAACTTGTCCATCAAGGTTGCAATCCCCGTGTGATGTTGGATTACTCTGGTAATCTTTTGTGGGGACTCAGACAAATGGGACGTAAGGATATTTTGGATAATCTCAAACGAATCACCTGCAATCCCACCTATCAACCCTATGTAGAATGGCTCGGGACAATGTGGGGTCATGCTGTCATTCCTTCCACACCCATACCCGATATTAAATTGCATATCCTGGCATGGCAACATCACTTTGCTGCCATCTTTGGCTGGCCAGCATTAGCAAGAGTCAAAGGATTTTCCCCCCCAGAAATGCACCTACCAAATCACCCGGATACTTTATTTGCATTTGTCAAAGCTCTCAAGGAATGTGGCTATCGTTGGTTACTTGTACAAGAACATTCTGTAGAAAGAATTAGCGGTGAATCTCTGACCCATAAGCACTTACCACATCGTCTGATAGCCCGCAATTCTCAAGGTGAAACAATTAGTATTACAGCCCTGATTAAAACCCAAGGTTCAGATACCAAATTAGTGGCTCAGATGCAGCCTTACTATGAAGCCAAAACTTTAGGTAAACAACAACTAGCAAATATCATAATACCACCAATAGTCAGCCAAATTGGCGATGGTGAAAATGGTGGTGTGATGATGAATGAATTTCCTAGTGCTTTCAAACAAGTTTGGAAAGATATGGCAAATCAACGAGGAGGTAAATCTGGGGTTGTTGGGGTCTGTGGTACAGAATACTTAGAATTATTGGCAGCCGCTGGTTGTCAAACCAAAGACTATCCCACCTGTCAGCCACTAGGACAACATCAAATTTGGCAGCGAGTTTCACCTGAAAACTGCAACCCTGATGGCTGGAGTGGCGTAGCCATAGCTGTAGAAATTGCCATTCAAGAATTAAAGCAAATCAATCCTAACTTTCACATGGATGGAGCCTCATGGACTAATCATATTAGTTGGGTAACAGGATATGAAAATGTGCTCTCACCCATGGATAAATTAAGCAGTTTATTTCATCAAAAGGTTGAGAATATATTGCCCACTAATTCAGTGGAATACCGTAATCTCCTTTTACATAACCTTTTGCTACAAACGAGCTGTTTTCGCTACTGGGGACAAGGTTCATGGACAGACTATGCGCGCAATATTTACCAAAGAGGAGAAAACTTGGTGCAAATACTCTCTGACTCTGATAATTCACCCGACTTGGTTTGACACTCCTCTTGTCTAAAGACCTACCGTTAATTTCATGTGGTTAAGGTAGACAATGGCGGGTATGACTTCTACTGACTTTGTGGAAGTATACCCACCACACAAGAGTTTTACAAGGATTTGAAGTAATTTAATTTTTTGTGTGTACACCGCAGAGCTTTCAAGCATGCAAGATGTTAACGCGGAATATTTAAACAGTATGAACAGTTTATGAAATTTCAGGTAAGATGACATCCTGAGCCAGTAGCTCAAACCAAGTATAAACATTAGTCCATGAAATCTCACTCGCCTAGATGTTTATTCCCCCAAACTGGGAACAATTTAAGCAAGGGGACAATCTGACTATTAGTCAGCATCAGTAAATGCACACATTTGAGCAAAACTATCCACAACTCCCTAGCCTTCATCATCCCTTAAGGGTAACTAGAAACAAAACACTAGTTTCCTGTTCCCATAAGCTTGGTTTACCCATAGATGCTTTTGATCCCCATTCCGATAGAATGTTTAAACATAACCTAAAAACTTTCAAACGCTTTTGACTGCGACACCCATGAATCAACTGAACAATGGTTTCACTATATTTCTGAGTTTGCTAGTCGAGGCGATGCCATTTTTGCTGTTGGGAGTTTTATTCTCCAGTGTGCTGCTAATTTTTATCGATGAGCGGCAATTAGTAGCGAGAATGCCTCAAAATGCTGTACTGGGCGCTTTAGCAGGTAGTCTCATCGGTTTTATGTTTCCGGTATGTGAGTGCGGTAATGTCCCCGTAGCGCGGCGGTTGCTGATGCAGGGAGTACCCACACCCGTGGCTATTGGTTTTTTGCTAGCAGCACCGACCGTTAACCCAATTGTGATTTGGGCAACTTGGTTAGCCTTTCGAGACCAGCCAGAAATAGTAGTTTTACGAGTGGTATTTTCTCTATTAATTGCCGTAATTATTGGCCTGGTTTTCAGTTTCCAAAAAGATATCAATCCCCTTGTTCAGCCAGCGATCGCTCGTTATCTCAAATTTAACCCACCCCAGCATTCAGAAACTAAACTCCCAGCTGGAGGTGACGCAAAACCAAGCAGAGTAACCACTACATTCAAATCTGGGACTTATATTTTAGGAGGAAAAGCAGGACTGACCATAAGGTTAGATCCTAACTTATTACAGTCTACTAACCCAGAACAGGTGAGTTCCGGTAAATCTGTCATGGATAAACTACAACTGGTTTTGGACAATGTCATCCAAGAATTGCGAGAACTAGGCGGCGTGATGGTTTTAGGTAGCGCGATCGCAGCTTCTGTGCAAGTATTTGCTCCCCGTGAATTAATCCTCAGCCTGGGTGCGGGACAGGTTAGCTCAATTGTAGTCATGCTGATCTTAGCCGCAGTTGTATCCATCTGTTCCACCGTCGATTCGTTTTTCGCTCTGTCATTTGCTTCGGCTTTTAGTAGTGGTTCCCTGTTGGCATTTTTAGTATTTGGCCCTATGGTTGACATTAAAAGTGTGGGATTAATGTTAACTGTTTTTCATCCCAAAACTATATTCTACTTATTTGCTTTAGCCGCACAGTTGACATTTTTGTTCACCCTGTTCATGAACCTATATGTGCTTTGAACCTTGGACTTTATTAAGTTGTCAGTAGGTTTTTTTCTTCTCCACTGACTACTGACTTATCACCGTTGAAAAATGGCTAGAAAAACCAAAATTCCTCTGCAAAATATCTTATTCCCCTGGCTAGATGCTTTAGCGATCACCAGTTGGGGGATTTTGATGCTGCAATACTGGCTATCAGGTAAATTGTACTTGTTGATTCACCCCAATTTCTTTGGTTTAGTGATCGGTTGTGGTATCGCTTTCCTGATCATTGGGTTGTTGAAGATGCGAGAGATTTGGCGAAAACGCCGCCTGGCTAATACATCTAATATTCAGCACATGAACTTATTTCCCCCCGGATGGGGTAGTGCTTTATTATTAATAGTTGCGATTTTGGGTTTAATCATTACACCCCGGGTTTTTGCTAGCGACACTGCCATCCAGCTGGGTGTGACTGATTTATTATCCACCGGACGCGTTCAACCCCAGTCCTTTCGCCCTTCTATTCGCCCAGAAGATCGCTCACTTGTGGATTGGGCGCGGACACTTAACGTTTACCCAGAACCAGATTCATATACAGGTCAAAATGCCAAAGTTCAGGGATTTGTGGTTCATCCACCCAACATAGGAGAAAACTATATTTTTCTGGCGCGATTTGTGCTTACTTGTTGTGCAGCAGATGCCTATCCTGTAGGATTGCCAGTCAAACTACCAGAAAATCAAGAGCGCTATCCCCCTGACACTTGGCTGGAAGTAGAAGGAAAAATGATCACAGAAGCTCTCGCTGGTAAACGTAACCTGACTATTGCTGCTACTTCCATTAAAGAAATTCCCCAACCTCGGAATCCTTATAGTTATTAATACTTAATCACTGAAAAATGGCTACATCCAAAACCTTGATCCAACCACTAGATCGCGTGGCGATTTCACTGATGCTGCTGGTGAGTCTCCTGATTGGATTCATGATATTTAAAGGTGATGTGGTGGCAGCTAGTGTCCGGGAATTTACTTGGCAAAATCAACAAATCGGAGCAGATGATATTGCCTTCACTCTCAACTTTAGCCGCCCTATGGACGTTCAAAGCGTCGAGGAAAACTTGAGAATTGAACCGCCCCTAGCAGGTAAAATTAGTTGGGCAGGGCGGCGCATGGTTTATACACTGCTGACACCAGCACCCTATGGTACAAATTATCAAGTGCGGTTGCAAGATGCCAGAGATAGGTTTGCTATACAAGAAGGGAAAAATCGCGTTATCCAGCCCTTTGTTGGTAACTTTAGATCCCGCGATCGCGTGATTATTTACATAGGGGCCGATGCAGAACATCAAGGTCAGTTAGTTCTTTACAACTTAACTCAAGTGAAAAAGAACATACTTACCCCCAAAGACCTAATTGTCATGGACTTTAAGCCATTTCCAGATGGGGAAAAAATCTTATTTTTGGCTCGCACCAAAAATAACCCAGACTTACTCTCAGCTCAATTATATACTGTAACCACAGGTATTTCTGCACAACCTGCAACACCAGCAGAACCACCAGGTAGAATGGACCTGCTGTTAGACAATAAGCAATATCAAAACCTCAAATTTGACTTATCCCCAGATGGTAAAACAGTTGTGGTTCAACGCGGGAACAAAAATAATCCCAGCGATTTTGGGTTATGGTTTATGTCCAGCACTAGCAATACCAGAGAAAGACAGACCCCCCAACGCCTCAAAAGTGAACCAGGGGGAGACTTTATGATCACTCCTGATAGTCAAGCCGTCGCAGTTGCTCAAGGTCAAGGGGCGGCGATTTTACCAATACAAAATGATGGCACCAAACCTCTCGATTACCTCCCACAGTTCGGGTTAGTACAGTCTTTTTCCAAAGATGGCTCTCAAGCAGCAATGGTCAAATTCAATACAGATTATACAAGAGACCTGTTTTTGGTAACCAATCAAGGCATCCAGAAACTCTTGTTAAAAACCACAGGTTCTATTCACAAGTGCCAATTTGACCCAGCTTCACCAACTCTCTATTGCTTGCTGACACAGCTCATATCTGATGAAGAATATATAGAACAGCCTTATGTAGTCGCAATTGACCTAAAAACTGGAGAACAAAAACCACTATTATTACTACCCACTGAACAGCGGAACGTGCAAATGAGTTTAGCACCAGATGGTTTAGGCTTGCTCTTTGATCAAGTAACAGCACAAGTAGATCAGCAGCCCTTATCTGCAAGTGTACTCAAAACACAAGATGGAGAAGCGATCGCTACTAGTAGCCTGTGGTTAATGCCTTTATTGCCTATTGATGATACGTCACAGACTACAATCAAACCAGAGAAACTACCTTTCGTAGGATTTCATCCCCGTTGGTTGCCTTGAAGCATAAAATAAATAACATTCATAAATGTGAATAAAAGTCAAGTAACTGAAAATCATTTCTCACAATCTGTCATCAACCCTGTATATTGGTAGTGTTTACACTAAAATCTGCCGTGATTCTGATAGCTTTTGTGGCCTAGCCATAGGGTAATGTTGTCACTCACCCCTGCCTGATAGCTTGCGTGGACTAGACCCTAGGAACCCTAATCCTGAAGGAATTGGTCATAGCTGGAATGGAATCCCTAAATTTTGATAATTCGCGACAACCGATAGCTTGCGTGGCGTAGCCATAACGGCTAATCTGTCCATTTTACTTCATTGTACCTCCTGACAATATGGCAAATACACAATTGCAGATCCTCACACCTGCGGTAGAAGCAGAGCCAGAAGTACACACTCCTGACTCCCAGACAAATAAAAACCCCTCAAACTGGGTCGAGACCCCTAACATTCAACAAGAAATACTTGTAGATAGTGAAAATGTAGAGGAGTTGCAGACAATTTCTCTACAGGCATTGAACGAAGAATTGCGAGGGGCAAATAATGACTTGTATGAGCAGCTAGAGCATCTCAAAGATCAGCTGGCTGAATCAGAAAAGGCTTTGCAGTGGCAGAAGAGGCGTTCTAGTGTCGCCGAGTCAATGTTGAACCAACACACGCAAGAACTGGGCGCGGCTCAACAACAAATTAAATCTCTATTCCAAGAGTTAGAAACGGCTGTACAAACCATTCAACGCCAAGAAAACTATATTGAAACTTATAAAGCAGAATTACACATTAGCCAACAACGCCTGGCTAAATTAGAGCGAGAATGTGCGCTGCTGCAAACTAACTATAACGAACAGTCTCAACAGGTATTGCAATCGGAAAATGCCTGTCGAGAGCTACATAGTAGGCTCATGCGACAACAACGCCAGACCCTGCAATTCAAAGCTGCTCTCGAGAAATGCCTAGAGACACCGGTGGTTAATGATTCCTCAGACTATACAGCCAACCACCAAACGAGATTTTCCCGAAAGGCTCGGTCTTTGTTGCCTAATGTCCAACCTATTCGACCTTGGTCAGCAGAATCAGAATCTTTCACAGACCAATTTGATTCTTCTGGGAATCAATCTATAGACCCCTGCAGCAATCTATCTGCCTCACCTCCATCTAGGAATGATAATTCTCCATCAATTCAGCAAGACAGGCCGGCTCCCTCTCTAGAAGAACCAGCGCCCACACAACCATCTGCTCCACTTGAAGACTCGGCGAGTACATCAGAAAGTATTTCATCTGTAGATTCATCAAAGCTAGATACTCAATTGGATACTCTAATCCAATTGTTTTTTACTAGTGAGCCAAAATCTGCCTCACTAGCCCCTGCTGAGATGGATGTAGACAGTAATCAAACTGAAGCACCTATCTGGGAGAGTATGGACACAACTGGGGAAAGTGATGGAGCCAGGTATCCGACAAAGGACAATCAGCAATTGGAAATACTTCCAACAGAAGAACATTCCCCAGAGTCCTACACTTTGCCTGATAGCTCCCCTAGGCAACCCATAGAATGGGAAAAATATTTGTTAGAAAACTCACGATTGTATCAACCCGATTCCACCTCAAATGATTTTGGAGATGACGCTAACGATGCGAAATCACCATCACCCCTGGTTGATCGCCAGCGTGATCCAAAAGTGCGCAGGTCTTTATTATCAGTGGAACTACCGAATTTATCGAAGAATCGTCAAGATAATAACTATCACTAATAGTGAGCTAGTCCTAAGCTGACTATTTTATAGACAAAACTATACTTATGTTCACAAGAATTGACATAAGTGAGTTAAGAAAATCGCCCACTTGATATATAATCCTACGATATCAAGTATTGAATTAAGACTATTGCCAACGCGAAAACCAAGCAATGATAGCGGTAGTCTTTCTTGTAAATCTTAAGAGAAATATCGC
>NZ_JAQMTM010000146.1:0-9250 GCF_028331085.1 Anabaena sp. CS-542/02 | reverse complement strand
CTTTTGATTATGCCGGGGCGAATATTAAATCGAATATTAAACTATAGCAGTAACCACAAGTGTTAGGACATTTCCCTGCTTGTTGTTCCCCAATCCTTCCCAATCCTTCCCAATCCTTCCCATTCCCTGTTCCCTGTTCCCTGTTCCCTTAAAACCACAATTATGATGTCCTAACGTGTATGCGTAGTGCTATATATGGCTTTTAACTCTTCAGATTCAGATGGTGTTTCTTCAAACTGTATTCTTTTATTAAAAGTTGAATTCAAAGTATCATGAATAAGTTAATCGCTACCCTGGTAATAATTGTTTCGTCAATTTTGATTAATAGTTGTACCACTTCCCCAAATAATACTGACAATAACAATACAAATACTACAAAGAATAGGGCAGAAATAACGGAAAATCAAACGATAACAGCGGATACATCATCTACGGGGGGAGATAATACAAGCACAGACAATAGTAATAAAGTTTCCGGCAATAATCAGCCAACAATCGCTACAGTCAAGGAATTAGTCACCGGCGATATTATCTGCTACGCCACCATAGTAGATGATCAGGGAAAAGAACATAATGTCGGAGCATCCTTTGAGATTTGCGCCCAAGCAGACAAATATTTAAATCAGAAAGTACGCGCCTCTTATGAAATCGCATCATTAAATGATTGTGAAAGTGCTGAACCCTGCGGTAAAACTCGTCAAGAATCAATAATTTCCCAAATGGAAATTTTGCAGGAAACATCAACAGGTGAACCCCAATCCACTGAATTAGAAACCTTCACTAATGGTAAGTGGACAATCACTATTGGTGGTCGCAACTCTTGGTCAGGTGTAAATAATACAGGGAATCTCTCCTATCAAGGATGTGATGACCAAGGTAATTGTATCAAACTAAGAGGTGGTACAGTTAACTGTCGCCGTGGTGAATGTCTGATGGGTTGGGTGAATGGAGACTATAGATACATTGTTTCCTCACCGATTACGGAGGATGGTGCAGGCTCTTCCACCCTCATAGTCAAGCAAGGGGACAGGGAAATCCTGAAGGCCACGGGATTTAAACTTTTGTAACTATTCGGGTAAGATGGGATTACCCTTTGGGGAATGCCAAAGGCGATCGCCGGTTGCGGTATCAAATATAAACAAGTGATTTAAATCGAGTTGTAAAGATAACTGGTCACCTGCACGGGGGCGAACATCAGCAGATGTCTGAATATTAATCACCGTCATGGAACCAGGTAAACTAGCACGAATCAAAGTTTCCCGTCCCAAAGGTTCCACCACCTTCACCTGGACAGACAACTCTCCCAACTGCGCCTGTGTGAGTTCTTCGGGTGTTTGTGGTTCCTGAATATAAATATGCTCAGGACGAATCCCCAAATCAAAACTTTGACCGGAGCGTAACTGTACCTTTTCCCTGACACCAGACGGAACTGGTAATAACTGACCACTGACATCAAAAACATCATTTTTATAGATAGCAGGCAAAATATTCATGGGGGGATTCCCTAAAAAAGTTGCCACCATTTGGTTGGCGGGAAGCGCATAAATACTTTGAGGATCGCCAATTTGTTGAATCCTCCCCCGATCTAGCACCACAATTTTATCAGCCAAAGTCATGGCTTCGACTTGATCATGGGTGACGTAGATGGTAGTAATACCTAATTGTTGATGTAACTGCTTTAATTCTGCCCTTGTATCATCCCGCAATTGGGCATCTAAATTAGACAAGGGTTCATCTAGTAAAAATACTTGCGGTTCACGGGCGATCGCCCGTCCTAATGCTACCCGTTGTTGTTGTCCCCCAGAAAGTTGTTTGGGTTTGCGATCTAGTAGTTGTTCCAGGGACAGAGATTGGGCTACATTTACTACTCGCTCTTGAATAATCTTAGGGTCAACTTTGCGCATTTGTAACCCAAAGGCGATATTTTGGGCCACGGTCATATGGGGATACAGGGCGTAGTTTTGGAAGACCATAGCAATATCACGCTGTCTAGCGGGAACATTATTCATTAAGCAATCGCCGATAAATAGATTACCAGATGTAGCAGATTCTAGCCCGGCGATGGTGCGTAAAATTGTAGACTTACCACAACCAGATGGCCCCACTAAAACCCAAAATTCTCCATCAGGGATTTCAAAAGTAATGTTCTCGATAGCAGTGACGTTGTTAAATCTACGCCTAATATCTTGTAAATAAACTTTTGCCATGATTCGATGTAAAATTTCAACTTTGAATTTCTGTGAAGGAATGCGAGTCACTTGCAACTCTCATGAATAGAAGTCACACAATAGGGTATTGAGGTTTTCAGATCCCGGACTTCTTTGATTAATTCCCAACTCTTAGGTATGTTTACATAAGTCCGGGATTTAGGGTGCTTCAACAATGTGCGTAATTCATGTATTGCTACTCTTAGACCAAGCTGGATGAGATAATAAAGAAGCCATGACCCGCACTCCCCGCAGTTGATTAGACAGGGGTAGATGACCTCTAGGAGCGCTTAAATCCCAGGTAAACTGGTGGGGGTATCTCGTCCAGGTATTACCGCTTTTCCAGCCGATTTTCGGCCAGAAATTTTCCCAGTTTTTCCCTAAACTTAACCAGATTTCGCGCTGTACCGAAAAGCCAAACTTACCCCCAGAGTGGACTAACCAAAGGTTGTTAATGGTTTGTAAGTCAATAATTGGAGCATTTTCCACCTCGGTAAAATACAACCATTTTCTTTGTACAGCCATTGGTCCTGCTAGTTCACATAACTTTTGTATTGTCATGCGATCGGCGGATTGGAAGTCTTGAGTAGTAAGTAAATGTTGCAAAGGATTATAATTAACCCGGCCATCTGATTTTAGAGGTACAATTCCTTCAGGAAAACAGGAAAGCAGAAATTCTTTCACTTGAGGTGCATCAGAGTTATAGAGGACTTGGTAAGCCTTGCCATCGATCCAGTTCGCTGGGTGGTCACGTCGCTTCTGTAAAAATTCCATCAACACATCTAATCCCTCATTACCCAACTTAGCCAACTGTGGGATAATCTGTTGTTGGATTTGAAGAGACCCAGCGATTAACGATTGTCGGAGGGAGTCGATGTCAGCAGTGCCTGATAAAATCATTGGGTCTGTCATGCCATTAATCGTGTGAGCGTTCAGTGAAAAGGCGATTGGCTATCGGGTGTTCTCTAAGGTGAAGTACTGATAGCGAAAAGTAGTTTACTATTTTTGATTGCGCTGTGCGCGGTGCCCAAGGCAATCAATTGTACAAAATTGCCATTGCTATGGCTACGCCACGCAAGCTATCGCTAAATCCCATAGCTTCACCCTAAATACTGTAACAGGGGAATCAGGGGAAAATCTGCTCCTCGTGACTTGGTGAACAAAAGACACAGCAAAATCGCAAGGAACCCCATGAAAGAGTTTTCAACTTGCGCCCTACTATTCAGGAGTGTTTGAAGTATGTACGACAAGATTATCCCCCCCACAAGCGGAACAAAAATCACCTTTAAAAATGGTGAGCCCATTGTGCCTGATAATCCAATTATCCCTTTTATTCGGGGCGATGGCACGGGTATTGATATCTGGCCTGCTACCCAAAAAGTCCTAGATGCGGCGGTAGCTAAAGCATACAAGGGTCAACGTCAAATTAGTTGGTTTAAGGTTTACGCCGGTGATGAAGCCTGTGATTTATACGGTACATATCAGTATTTACCTCAGGACACGTTGACCGCAATCAAAGAGTATGGTGTGGCAATTAAAGGGCCTTTGACTACCCCCGTGGGCGGTGGTATTCGTTCTCTCAATGTAGCACTCAGGCAAATTTTTGATTTATATGCCTGTGTGCGCCCTTGCCGTTATTATGCGGGTACACCGTCACCTCACAAAAATCCTGAAAAACTGGATGTGATTGTTTATCGGGAAAATACGGAAGATATTTATTTGGGAATTGAGTGGAAACAGGGCAGTGAAATCGGCGATCGCTTGATTAAAATCCTCAATGAAGAACTGATACCCGCCACCCCAGAACATGGGAAAAAGCAAATTCCCCTCGATGCTGGTATTGGCATCAAACCCATCAGTAAAAGCGGTTCTCAGCGCTTAGTTAGACGTGCCATTAAACACGCATTACAACTGCCCAAACACAAGCAACAGGTGACTTTGGTGCATAAAGGTAATATCATGAAATATACTGAGGGCGCTTTTCGTGATTGGGGTTACGAATTAGCTACTACGGAATTTCGTCAAGAATGCGTCACAGAACGGGAATCTTGGATTTTAAGCAACAAGGAAAAAAATTCTGAGATTTCCTCAGAAGATAACGCCCGTCAAATTGACCCTGGCTATGATGCGTTAACTGAAGAGAAGAAAGCGCAAATTGTCAAGGAAGTTGAAACTGTTCTCAACTCAATTTGGCATAGCCACGGTAACGGCCAGTGGAAAGACAAAATCATGGTCAATGACCGGATTGCTGATAGTATTTTTCAACAAATCCAAACTAGACCGGATGAGTATTCGATTCTGGCGACCATGAACCTCAACGGCGATTATTTGTCTGATGCAGCTGCAGCTATTGTCGGCGGTTTAGGTATGGGACCAGGGGCAAATATTGGCGATGCTTGTGCTGTGTTTGAAGCTACCCACGGTACTGCACCCAAACACGCCGGCTTGGATAAAATTAACCCTGGTTCTGTGATTCTCTCTGGTGTGATGATGCTAGAATACATTGGTTGGCAAGAAGCTGCAGACCTGGTTAAGCATGGTTTAGGACAAGCGATCGCTAACAGTCAAGTTACCTACGATTTAGCCCGGTTACTAGAACCACCAGTGGAACCCTTAAAGTGTTCTGAATTTGCCGAGGCCATAATTCAACATTTCGGTTAATACTTAGGTTGGCCACACCCTAACCTCAATCCCTACAGGGGAATCACAATTTACACTCCCCCACATCAAGGTGGGGGGGTTCTACTTTCACCTAGCTACTTGCTGAATGTGGGGAGGAGACAAAATATAAGTAAATTAACGTATTTAAATTTAAAACCAAAGTAATATATAATTTTTATCTGTACAGAGAAAAATATTCTGTAGTTTTGCGTATAATCAAGAAGTACTTACTCAACCCATAGCTTGAAACTTCCTTTTCCCCATGTTTATCACGTGGATAAGAATCCTCTTTGCGGGATGTCTCGGTTATTATCTCAGGAACCCTATGGTCAATCCCAATTTAACCTTCTGGAAAACAGATGTATCTGGCACATTCATTCATGAGTGACGGAAACAAGCAAAACTTTCAGCAGCCTTTAATCTTGGTAGTGGAAGATCATGATGACAGTCTACTGCTAATTGGCTACGCCCTAGAGTTCCTTGGCTTTAGATTCATTTGTCAAAATGACAGTTCAGCGACCCTATTAGTAGCCAAAGAACATCAACCAGACCTGATTATGTTAGATATCTTATTACCAGGTCTGAGTGGAACTGATGTTGTGCATGATCTCAAACAAGAACCCCTAACTGAGGGAATTCCAGTGATCGCAGTTACAGCTTTAGCTGCTCGGGAAGACCGAGAACGGCTGCTGTCAGCGGGCTTTGACGACTACATCAGTAAACCTTATATGATCGAGGATCTAGAGGCAATAATTCGCCGTCAGCTACGTGGTCAACTCAATTTTGGCTCAACTCTCAAAAGTGTTCAATGACCAATCACTAGTGACTGCTATGTTTTGGTAGAGTCACAGTGAATATACTACCTCGTCCTGGTTCAGATTTGAGTGTAATTGAACCACTGTGTGCTTCTACAATTCGCCGGGATAGATGGAGGCCTAACCCACTACCAGACCGTTTGTTTTTACCTTGGCGAAACCGCTCAAAAACAGTAGCTTGATCTTCGGGCGCAATCCCATAACCCGTATCTGTAACCTCGATGACAACGTAATCCTGACCCTGAGAATTATCTAATTTTTCCCAAACACAAACTTCTATACCTCCTGTATCTGTAAACTTGATGGCGTTAGCAATTAAGTTGTTGAACACCCGTCGCAGTTCTAGGGGATCACCCATGACTACACCGGCTGTTTCTTGCTGCAGATCTAACTTACTGGTATCTATTTTGATAGCCAAGTTTTTCTCAAGAGCCAGAGGAGTAAGTTCGCCACTGACTTCTTGAATAATTTCTGTAAGATGGCACTCAACATCGTTTAAAGTCTTTTTACCCGCCTCAAAGCGATAGACTTCTAATAAGGTATTGACCATCTGCATTAAGTTTTGATTGCTGCGAATCATCACAGTGATCGCCTGTTTCATTTCCGGCGAAATTTGGCAGAAGGTTTCCTGTTGAAATAAATCTAACATTCGGTCTGCAGCTACTAGAGGAGTACGCAAATCGTGTGTGAGACGTGAAACAAAATCTTCGCGCTGGCGCGCCATCTTTTTTTGTTCGTCAAGACTATGCTTGAGGCGCAGCAGAGATCGCACTCTAGCCAAAAGTTCGTCTGTATCAAACGGTTTACGAATGAAATCATCTGCACCAGCATCTAAGCCTTGCACTACACTGGATTCATGAAAGGCGGTGATCAGCAGAATGGGAATATAGTTAACATTCAAGTTAGGATGATTGCGAATTCGCCGAGTCACTTCATAACCATCAATTCCCGGCATCATTACATCTAGTAAAATCAAATCAGGTGGACATTGTTCAACTCGTTGCAAAGCTGTAATACCATCTGTAACTAGGTCAATGTCATATCCTTCACTTTCGAGAATGGTTTGAACCAAAATCAGATTATCTTTACTGTCATCAACAGCGAGAATGCGATCAATTTTAGGCTTTTCCACAACAGACATGGTTTATCAAGGGTTTATGACAATAATTTAGAGTTTGAGATGGGGAAAACCCATCGATGCTTTGCGAGATTTGGGCGGACAATGGTTAGGATTTTGAACAGAGCAAAAAATATCGTGACCATCTAAATTTAAAACTGGGAGGCTACCGATTTTGCTTGGTAACGATAGTTGTCGTGGTACTTCAATTCTAAACATAGAACCAACCCCCAATTGACTTTCCAAAGTAATGTGACCCCCCATCATTTGCACCAAGGAATCTATAATTGCTAAACCCAGTCCCGTACCAGGATATTTGCGCGTCATACTTTGATCAACTTGTCGGAAAGCTTCAAAAATATGTTGAAAATCTCTGGGAGCTATACCAATCCCTGTATCCCGTACAGCGATCGCTAATTGGTTGTTGGGGAGTTCTTTAACTTCAAGGGAAATAGTACCGGAATCTGTGAATTTAATAGCATTGGATAATAAATTGATTAAAATCTGCCGTATACGCCCGCAGTCATTAAATACCAGAGAGTCTTTCATGTCAATATCAACTCCCAAAGAGAGTTTTTTGGCTTCAGCCACAGAACGCATTTGGGCGACAACAATATTGATAGTTTTTGTTAAATCAAATAATTCCGGCTGTAACTCTAGTTGTCCCACTTCCAGCTGGGAAAAATCCAGAACTTCATTCAACAACATTAGCAAGTTCTTACCATTGCTTAAGATTCGCTCCACCATATCTGTTTGTTGATTGGTGAGCTTACCGAACTTTGGGCGCAATAATATTTGGGAAAACCCAAGAATAGCATTCATTGGAGTTCGCAGTTCATGAGATATAGTTGCCAAAAACTGGGATTTAAGCCGTGATGCTTCCAACAGCTTGAAGTTTTGCAGATGAATTTGTTGTCGTTGTTTTTCTAGTTCTTGATTTTGACGAATTAGCCGCTCATTAGTTTCTCTGAGTCGCTGATTTGCTAAAGCTGTTTGCATTTGGGCGCGGTGGATGCGAATAGCATAGCGTAAAACCTGTGCTAAAGTTTCTGAACATAGCCTAGACTTAGGGAGATAGTCTGTAGCGCCAGATTCCATCAACTCCATAGCGATTTGTTCATCTGTGTGAGTAGTAAGGACTACTAAAGGAACTGTGATTTCTAAAGAGCGTAGTCTTTGGATAAGTACTAAAACGTCTTGATCTGGTAGACAATAATCGAGAAAAACACAATCATAAGTGGTAGTTCTTAAAGCCGCCAGTGCGTCACTTCCATTACTCACTTCAGACATTTCCATACAGACCCCAGCTTGAGTTAAGGCCTGACGTACTGTCATGCGATCTACTTCATCATCGTCTACAACCAAAATTCTCAGCGTTTCTTTCATTGGTTTTTATTTTCGCTGTCAAATACAGGTTGATGTCTAGCATCTCTATTTTCAAACTATCCCACTAAATAATTTTCATACTTGAATTCTCAAGAATCAGATATTTCTCTTGAGGGATGTAATTTACTCATAAATGTTGTATAGTTGTTATGTTTTGTTCAATAATGCCACACTTTTTCCTGATAACTACAGCTGATATACTTGAATGAAAATATAGCCAATAATTTTCACGTTGTAGTTTTTTAACCTCCACCATGTCTGGATATGGTTTGATACGTGATCACAACCACGGTAGTTGCTCTCCATTGACTATGACTCGCCCTCAGGAAGACCAAATTGACATAAAGTCACATAAAATACTTTCTGAACCCTCAAAACAATTCTAAATGAGTGTGCTAACGCCCGTCCTCAGTCATTAGTGAGAGTTAAGTACCAAAATCGTGTATTGTGCACCCCACGCACTTCCACTCATGCGGTGGCTGAGTCTGACCCTAGCTAAAAGTGCTGCGATCGCCAATCATCGCATCCACAGATCCCGGACTTGGTGTAAACATACCCAAAAGTTTGGAATTGCTCAAAGAAGTCCGGGATCTGAAAACCTCAATACCCAATCGTGTGATTTCAGTCATTATGCTTGCTTCTGTAATAATTCATCCTCTGAGACGGAATGAATACTGGGACTACAGCACCGGGGAACTGTGGCTACCCCCACACAACAGTTAGGGTAAGGTCTGCTACACAGGGTATAACCAACGATTTTGGGGAAATTCCGCTGTACTGATTCGCCGCAGTCCCATTTCCTTTTCTCCCTTACCTTTAGTCTACTTTTCTTTTGGGTCATTATCCTTTCCTTGGCTAAATTGCTATAATATTCATGGTTAAAGAAACTTGTTGGCATAGAGTTTTTTTCATTTATAACTATCGGCTCTACCGTACTTGTTATGCTAATTTAACAACTGGTTCGAGGGAACAGGGAACAGGGAACAGGGAACAGAGATTAAGAAGGAATATTCAGGCATTTTCTTCAATAACCAACATTATTTCCCTTATACGGTAAGCTTTTT
>NZ_JAQMTM010000145.1:0-13534 GCF_028331085.1 Anabaena sp. CS-542/02 | reverse complement strand
CGGTTCGACTCCGCTCACCGACCACCGTCACCCGTCAACGGTTCGACTCCGCTCACCGCTCACCGACCACCGTCACCCGTCAACGGTTCGACTCCGCTCACCGACTACCGTCACCCGTCAACGGTTCGACTCCGCTCACCGACCACCGTCACCCGTCAACGGTTCGACTCCGCTCACCGACCACCGTCAACCGTCAACTTTTACCATCAAATTCAACCTGTCAACCGGATTCCGATTCAGGGCTTGTTTGATAGTAGTGATTTCTGTACCATCTGGTTGTACTGGTGATGGAAATTCAAATATCAGCTTTAGGGACACATCAGCTTGTACCTCCCGACTACCTAGCAAACTGTTAATAGTCCCCTGGAAACTCTGAAACCCTTTGACTGGTCCTTGATACTCTAACCTGATAAACTGTTCACCCAGGCTAATAGTGGCTAACTGGTCAATTTGTAGGGGGAATTTGGCTAATAGGGCTAAACTCGTGATCAACTTGCGATAGTCCCTCACTTGTCCAACAGCTACTTCTAGAGACTTGATACCCTGGATTTGATGATCTTTGATACAATCTTCTAACTGAGTAAATACGCTGTTGAGTGTTCCCTCCCACTCAAACTCTTGCGGTTTAGCCTTCAAAAGAGACAAATTATTCCAGGACTCTCCGGTTTTTTCCTTACCGTTAGGTGTGGAAGGTATACCACCACCGTAAGTAGTAATATTTACTTGGGTTTCTTGTTCGGCAACTTCGCCATTGCCGTAGTCCGCTAGAATTTTAAAGGTTGTGGTTTGGGAAACTTTCCCCTCATACTCATCACTAGGGCGAAATTCCTTTTCAACTAAATTCCCATCCTGATAAAGCTTAATTGTCAAAGCTCCCGCAGCTTTCCACCGCACCCGCACTGGTTTTACTGTATCATTACTAGACATCACCTGGGCGTTGAGTTCAATTTCTCGCGGTTTTGGGGGTTGAAGAATTCCCTGGCGATAAAGCTCCATGCGATCGCTAAACTCAATTGGTGGTAGTTGACTGTTGACGGTTGACTGTTGGGTGTAAATGAAAACTTTTTCCCCTATCTTGATATCCCAGTTACCAGCCTGCAAACCCTTGCTGATAGTATCTCGGAGTTTGGATAATTCCCCATCAAGGAGTATATTTAAACCCAAGTCTTTGGCAAAAGCTTCTTTTAAGGCTTTAGTCGTCCAATGACTTAACCCAGACGGCCACACCTTCTGCAAAATGTAAGCTGGTGCATAGGGTGGTGACTCCTCAGCACGGATTTTCTGACAATCTTTCAGGGCTTTTAAAATTACATCTTGTTGATTATTTTTACCCTTGACATCGCTCGAATCCTCCGCTGGTAATGTATAGTGCATCAGTCCATTGGGAGCTTTCACCGGGTCATTAGCAGGGTAAAATAAATGGCGATAGGCATTAGTTAAAGATACTCTTACCCTTAAATCTAAATCGCCTTTTTTATGTTTAACCTGTTTCTTTTGACTTTCTGACAAATCTTGCAAGCGATTGGGAGAATTGAGAATATTTTCAATAGCGCGAAATTCCCTAGCATTCTCAATTGCTCGGTCTAATTCTTGTTTATTAGCAACTAAAAATAATAAGCGATTCCTAAAAATCCGAAATTTACCCGACTCCCCTGTTTCGTGAAAAATTCTCTCTACAAGTGGAGGTGGTCCGTCAGTGGTTGTAGAAATTGCGTCGTTTAAGTCAATCAAACACAAAGCAATACCATCTGAGATGTCATCTACCTCAGAGGGTGAATCGGGTGCAGAAACTAGCTTGAAGAATTTATTAGCAAAAATAGTATCCCGGCGACTTTCTAAATCTCTCTTGGCTTCGACAATTCCCACTTGGGCTTTTTCTTCGGCAATAATTTTATTAATTGATGGTTCTTCTTTAAACCGAGCCAAAGTTGTCATGGGGTCTTCGTCTAAATACCAAGCAACTTTATTCAGTCTTTCTAGGACTGTATCAACAAATCCAATTTCTAACCCCGGTGTCAACAGAGATAAATTTAATTCAGCGCGACGAATACCAGCTGCGGTTCCTTGGTTAATAGAGTGTAAAAAAATAGTCCGAGCTACCCAGGTGGAAAAGGGAGGTTTACCCGCTGCTGACCATTCTCCATCTTGTAACTGGGCGTGAGCTTCCCTCCCGGTGGGGTTATAAATATCAGCCTGGATTGTAATCCGCATCAAGGGACGTTCTAAACGGGAAGTTAACTCACTGGTAATTTCTTCCTCAATCCCAACTGGGATGTGATGGGGATGAATTAAAGGTATCCAGTTTGTTGATGGTTGACTGTTGACGGTGGTCGGTGAGCGGAGTCGAACCGTTGACTGTTGACGGTGGTCGGTGAGCGGAGTCGAACCGTTGACTGTTGACGGTGGTCGGTGAGCGGAGTCGAACCGTTGACTGGTGAGGGGTGAGCTATTGTCACTTTCCCAAAGGTAACGTATGACTCTAGCAAATAACCGCAATGCGCCTCTGGTGCGTTGGAAGTTGGGAATGGAAGCGATTTTTTTAGTTAGCAGGTTAAATAATTCTGGGTGAAAGGGGTAACTCTGGTCGATGCTCTCGGCGTAACGTGCATCTTTACAACCATCGGGTAAGTTGATGCGACTGGCTTTATATGTTTGTAAATATTCTTTTGCCGCATTTTGAGCAGCATCGGCTTCAATATTTCTGAATAACCGTTGTTTGACAATATTATAAATTTCAATATCCGTACTAGGTTTAAGTATGCGTTCTTGGCGGGAAGCGGTAGAAATTGCTTCGCGGATTTCTCTGGTTTCTTCCCCAAAACTATCACTGGAGGAAGCCAGAGTATAGACAAACACTAAGTTATTACAAGCTGCGGCTAAATCCATCAAGGAAAATAAAAACGCTACAACTTGTTCTGCTAAGTCACTGTTCCGCACTATGGTAGCTTTGGCCGCTCTCAAGTATCTGGCGATTTCGTCTAGGATAACTACTGTGGGTTGTCCTTGCAGTATCCTTTCTAAAACCACTGTTCCCGGACTAACTCGCTGTTCATCGGAACCTTTGAGTAAACTATAACCTGCTATACCACCAATTTGATAAGCAATTTCACCCCACAGGGTGTAAGTTGTCACCCCAGTATCTGCATGATAAACCCCGTTCACTGGGTCAAGGTCTTGACAAGCGATCGCCGTTGCTTGAATCGGTCGGTCTGGAATTAAATTTAAATCAGCAAACCGCTCTAGTCCAGAAATATCCCGCCCGTTTTTGGCAATGTGCCACAAAGCAATCTCATCATGGGTTTTACCACCCCCAAAACTGGTTTCCAGTCGAATAATAGGAGAACCAACACCCGCCCCCACTAAACGCCCAAACACCTCAGAGATTAAGGTTTTTAAACCATCAGTAGCAAAAGTATTGGCAAAAAAAGCTGCGGGGTCTTGGTAGACATGGGGCGCTTTCCCCTCCACAACCAGTCGCAACTTGGCGGCAAATAATTCGGGAGAAAGTTCCCCTGCTAAGATTTCTTCTCTGGGAATGCAAGTTTTGAATACTGAGGGCAGCATAGGACTAAGAAGATAGTTTATACTTAATGGTTGATACTTAACTATTCTGCAATCTCAACCAGTCACTAGACAAATTTATCATTTTCCTTTCAAATAACCTATCAAAACATAGAGGGTTAGGGTGGGGTCAAACAATAGTTGATACACTAATCATGACTTGACAAACATTCTCTTAGCTTCCGACCCACCAACCACCAACCCTCAACCGTCAACCGTCAACCCTCAACCACCAACAAGGTTAAAATCGTGAATTTTACCATTCAGAATGTTTTAATTGCTACTGACAATGCTTATCTCACCCTAGATGTACAAGTGATAGATGGTAAGATAGCCGCCATAGCACCGGATTTAGATGTGGTTGGTAATACTATTGATGGTAGCAATAAGCTGTTACTCCCTGGTTTCTTTAACGCCCATACCCACTCATCGGAAATGTGGCAACGGGGTATTATGTCCATGTTGCCTTTAGAATTATGGTTAGGGGAATTATATGACTTTGCGCCGCTGGATTTAGAAAAGGTTTATCTGAGTGCTTTGGGAACCGCTGTAGAAACTTTACTTTCCGGTGGTACTAGTGTGGTAGACCATTTGGTGTTAACTCCTGGACAGGAGTTAGAAACTATCGCTGCTGCGGTTCGTGCTTATGAAGAAGTGGGAATACGTGCTTTTATCGCACCCCTGATTCAAGATCAGTCCCTCACCGCAGGTATACCAGGGGGAGAGTCAAATCAAAACTGCACCTATTTTCGCTCAACTGCGGCTACCTTGGAAATTATAGAGGAAGCAGTCAGACAATTTCACCGTCCTGAAGCGGGTATAAGTATTGTGGTGGCACCAACGGGGATACAATTGTGCAGCGATAGTTTATTTATAGGATGTATTGAGTTAAGCGATCGCCATCATCTTTGTCGTCACTCCCATTTACTAGAAACTAAAGCACAGGAAAAACTCGCCCAAGAAAAATACGGTTGTACCGCAGTCGAACATCTACAACGCATCGGATATTTAAGCGATCGCACGTCCTTGGCTCATTGTGTTTGGTTAAACGATAACGATATCACCATCCTCGCCCAAACTCAATGTACAGTTGTGCATAACCCCTTGAGTAACCTCCGTTTAGGCAGTGGTATCGCCCCTATTTTAAAATATCTCCAAGCCGGGGTAAATGTTTCCTTTGGTTGTGATGGTGCTTCCAGTAATGATTCCCAAGACTTACTAGAAGCCATCAAAATCGGTTCCATCTTACACAACACTACAGACCTAGACTATCACAACTGGATCACACCCAGAAAATCTGTAGAAATGGCCTCCCTAGGAGGCGCAAAAGGGCTGAAAATAGCTGACAAACTTGGTTCCCTCACCCTGGGGAAACAAGCCGATTTAGTCATGTATGATCTCACCAGTCTATCATTACTACCCCGAACAGATCCCATTGGCTTATTAGTATTAGGTCGTCCTATCAATGTTGTCCATAGTGCTTGGGTAAACGGAAAGCAAATTGTCAGCAATGGTCAAGTTAACACCATTAAAGTAGATGATTTACAGCAAGAATTATTTAAACGTAGTCAGTGGGAAACACAGCGCAAATCTCCAACCGTAGCAGAAATAGAAACCCATTATCGCCAAGTCATGGACATATAGCCTCAGCGGACTTTTACGCCCCTTTACTTTTAAAATAACCCAACCTCCAATTTTGCGGTTCCCTTAACTGACTGAACTTACCTTGAAGAATAAATTGTACTGCAATTCGAGTGTTTAAAAATCCCCTCACCCGATTATAATCATTAGTGTCATCAACTCCAGATACAACCTTGCCAATCTTCTGAGAACGTCCACAGTGAGTAGGAGACCCGGGTATTGTTAAGGTGAACAATCCATCATGCTCGTATCCTACAGGGATTAAAAATATAGCATAGACATGATGTCGTCCACGCCAGGGTTGAACCACTAATTTATCAGGATATGTGTAGTATTTATGCTCCCGTTCCTCCTGAAATACCCATTGCTGACACCTAACTACAGGCTTTTGTTCCGAGAGATAATCAGAGATATAAGCCAATCCCATAACGCTCAATAAGCCAAGTAAAAATAACGTGTAAACTATAGGTTTTCGCACTTGTTCAATGGTAAGCTAACTGTTTGAACTCATATTTTAGCTATTAAGCTTCCCCGGTTTAGAAAACCGGGGATTTCTGAAGAGTCCATAAACGAACTTTCTTAGGCTGACGTGAATTTAGAATCCTATATTCACCCTAGGTTCAACCTCAAAAATACCCAGCATTGACTGAAATTATTAAAATTTATACAGTATCACAGTGGCTATGGCTCTGCTGTTGTTAAATTAACAAATAGTATAAGAATCAAGCCAAGTTAGTTAATATCGGTCATGATATCTAATTCTACTCGTTTCCCGGATGTTCAAAATCATTGGGCAGGCTTATTCATCCAAGAATTAGCGGTGCGTCGAATTTTAAATGGCTATCCTGATGGCAGTTTCCGACCTGATAGCCCAGTGACTCGTGGGGAGTTTGCTGCTATAATCGCCTCAGTATTTACAGTATCAGCAAAGCGTCGGTATGTCCCCTTTGCTGATGTCCCCGCTAATCATTGGGCTGTGAGTGGTATTAAAAAAGCTTACGAATGCGGATTTATTATTGGTTATCCCGATGGTAATTTCCGCCCCAATGACAGAATTATCCGCGGCGATGCTTTAGTTGCTTTAGTCAATGGTTTGGCAATGGCTACTGATGTTCCACCAGATTTGCTGAGTAAATTACCAGAAATATATCAAGATGCGGATAAAATCCCTGGTTATGCTAGAAATCAAGTGGCGATCGCTACTCAATCAGAATTAGTAGTTAGTTACCCCAACACCAAGTTACTCAACCCCACCGCACCAGCCACCCGTGCAGAAGTGGCGGTAATTGTATATCAAGCGTTGGTTTACTTAGGTAGAGCCGATAAAACACCATCTAATTATATCATAGTTCCCCCAAAACTTGTTAATACTCCTAAAACTGTGAAGGTGAATCATCAGCGAGAGTTTCGGGGGGCGTGGGTGACAACAGTATGGAATAGTGACTGGCCCTCTAAAGCCGGACTCTCAACAGCACAACAGCAAGCTGAATTGATTGCAATTCTCGACCGATTACAAGCACTCAACTTCAACGCCCTGATTTTGCAGGTGCGACCAGAAGGTGATGCTTTATATGCTTCCCAACTAGAACCCTGGAGCGCTTGGTTGACGGGAACTCAAGGGAAACCACCAGAACCATTTTATGACCCTTTGGAATTTGCGATCGCTCAATGTCACCAACGTAATATTGAACTTCATGCTTGGTTCAACCCCTACCGGGCCAAAACTAGCATCACAGCTAGACCCAACGCCAGAACCCATATAGCTTTGACCAATCCCGAAGTAGTTTACAAATGGGGTAATCAACTATGGATGGACCCAGGAATCAAAATCGTCCAGGATAGGGCGTACAACGTGATGATGGATGTTGTCCGTCGCTATGATATAGATGCGATTCACTTGGATGATTATTTTTATCCCTATCCCATCGAGGGTCAAACCTTCCCCGATAGTAAAACCTATGCAGCTTATAGATCAACTGGTGGTCAACTCAGCTTAAGTGACTGGCGACGGGAAAACGTGAATCAAATGGTATTGCGGCTATTTCAAGGAATCAAAGCCATAAAGCCCCATGTGAAATTTGGTATTAGTCCCTTTGGTATTTACCGCCCAGGACAACCACCAGGAATCAACGGACTAGATGCTTATAGTGTACTGTATGCTGATGCTAAAAAATGGTTAGAAAAAGGTTGGGTGGATTATATCGCCCCTCAACTTTATTGGCGCATTGACCAGACCGCACAAAGTTATCCCACACTACTAAAATGGTGGACAGAAATTAATCCTCAGCAGCGACATATATATGTAGGCAACAATATTAGTCAACTTGATGGCAAAGCTTGGAACAATAGCGAGATTAACAGACAAGTTACCATGACTCGCAACCTAGCTGCTAACTTGTCATTGGGTAATATCTTTTTTAGCATGAGTCCCATTCATCAAAACCGTCAGGGAATTGCTGACAGTTTCCGCAATTCCCTTTATCCCACTCCCGCCATAGTACCTACTATGTCATGGCAGAATACAGACCCACCACCACCACCCCGAGAACTACAAGTTAATCATCGTCGCCTAAGCTGGAAACCCGGCGATGAGAACCCCGTGCGTTCTTGGACAGTTTATCGACAGACTGGTGAAAGTTGGGTACTTCAGGGAGTCTTATCTGCTGGAATTTATGACTACGCCACGCCAGCTACCGCCACGGTGCAAGAAGCTGGAACCTATGCAGTGTGTGCTGTTGATAGGTTGGCGAATGAGAGTCTGGGAGCGGTAATTACAGTGAGTTAAAATTTCAGCCCCTCACCTGAACATTCAAATAAATGTAACCCTAATCGCTGGGAAAGTTCCTCACACACTTTCACTCCCCGGACACTATTACCACGGACATCTAACAATGGTGAAAATACTCCGATGCCCATTTTATGGGGTACAACCGCCATAATTCCACCACAAACCCCACTTTTAGCCGGAATACCAACTTTGTAAGCCCATTCCCCAGCAAAGTTATACATACCGCAGGTGTACATGACGCTGAGAATATCTTTAATGTAACGACTATCTATTGCTTGTTCTCCTGTAATCGGGTTCATACCTCTGTTAGCAAGGGTAGCCGCCATTACCGCTAAATCCTGGCAATTTACCATCACAGCACACTGCTGAAAGTAGAGATCCAAAACTTCTTCAATGTTTTGGTCAATCATGCCAAAATTGAGCATTAAATGTGCGATCGCGCGGTTGCGATGTCCCGTACTACGTTCAGAGGTAAATACTGAGATGTCAACCAGTGCATTCTGTCCGGTGTATCTTTGAAACATATCTAAGACCCGGTTTAAGCGTTCCGTCGCACCAGACCCTTTGATTAAACTGGTAGTGGCGATCGCACCTGCATTTACCATGGGGTTATAAGGTCGCTTCGATTGTTCATCGAGAATAATGGCGTTGAATGCGTCTCCTGTTGGTTCAACCCCCACTTTAGTTAAGACATAATCCCGTCCATGATCTTCTAAAGCCAGTCCATAAGCAAACACCTTAGAAATGGACTGGATAGTAAATTGGTGTTGATTATCCCCGACTTCGTACCTTTGACCATCTACTGTGACAATGCAAATGCTGAATAATTCCGGATTTACCTTTGCCAGTTCTGGAATATAGTTTGCTAGTTTACCCTCCTTGAGTAACTTGTATTGGGAATATAAGTCGTTGAGAACAGCTAAAAATGGCGCTGAACCGATTTCTACATTTTCTAGATTTGCTTTGTTTGCCATGATCCTAATATTTTTCTCTCGGAAATCATATTTAAGTTAATCTAGCAACCGAAAATATATGTAATTTTCGCTACTTTATTTTTTGTTAGCTCAAGCCAGTGAAGCTTTTTTAATTTTCTCATCATTGATTTTAATTTGTAAAAAAATACTTTTTAGTTACCAAATGATGGGGGTTTTTCAGTAATTAAATTCCATATATAGCCACAATATGCTACCTTTAGATCAAATTAGTCTAAGTATATTTATTTAGTAAACCCCTAATCAGATGACTAACCACTAGAACATGACTGCTAGCCTATTTAAAATTCAAACTTAAAATTCAAAATATTTGTATGGAGACTCACAGATGATTTTCAGTGGGCTGCCCAAAAATTCCTCCAGGAAATATACTCAAGTATTTTGAGGGAGTTTTGACAAAGATATGACAAACATATATTTAATAAATTTATATGTTTCTTAAAATACAGTTTTCTCTCAGGAGTGTTATTACTAATCAAAAACCGCCGAAATATTAGATTTTCATATGAAAGCTTGAGTCAGTTAGAAAAAACGTTACATCCTTAAAATCCTGATTTGAAAACGGTTTCGCCCCTGAAATTAGAATTGAAATTGAATAAACTGATTTAGATCTACGGTAAAACCCTGATCCCCAAGCTTCAAAGTTCGTGATAGTGTGTTGCAGTTATAAATCAAAAAAGTGAAAACCAGAACCCAGAAAATTTCATGGGACACGTCACTGAAACTGGCAAAAAATCCCAGGAACTAAAAAACTGCTGTTCTACACTCGCTTTAAAAATCGGACGCATGAATCAACGATATTTGTGGACTATTGTCGCCCTGTTTCTGACTACTGTGGGTACGCCCTTAGTCGGACGCACTCAAACTACTACAAAGCAAACTAATCGAGTTTCTCCAGAAACATCAGTTAAGGATGTAGCTAAAGTAGGAGAGTTTCAAACCTCATCTGGGAAACTGACTTCCGATGGTGTGATAACAAACATTCATTCTCACAACATTGAAGGTCGTAAAGCGGCAACCCTGTTTATCAAAAATATTCCAGTTATTACCTTTTTGAGTTCTCAGCCACAGCCGCAAAGTTTGACGGTGAGTGGAATTGGAAATACTGTGGGGCAACATTCCTCTGGTCGCATGGGGACTAGTGTAGGGAACTTGAGGAATGCGACAAAGGAAAAGAAATCCCTTAATGATGACCCGGTTTATAGAGCTGGTCTCATAGCAGCCAGTATCAATCAGCTAGTGCGTAATGGTGAGGATCCTCAACAGATTACCGTTAGCTGGAGGGGTCAGGGCGAATCTACAGATGGCAACAAAAGTGCCTCTGTCACACAACACCCCGGCGAGAGCTATACGATTAAAATTAAAGACCGGGAATTGGTGGAAATCAATGCAAAAACCATCCTGGCAGGAACCACCGAAAATCTCGCAGAAGATGCATTGCAAGCAACTAATCGCTTGCGGAGACTCATTGGTAATGCATCTCCCATCACAGAAATTGCTAATCTCCCCGAACCAGTAAAAGTTGGTTCGCAACAGCCCACACAGCAGCTTGTCAGCAATAAACGACTCACTTTCCGTGGTACAGCTTCCTTTTACGGTCGCGGTTTTGCTGGTAGACCTACCGCCACCGGTGAAAGATTTAATCCCGAAGGTATGACTGCCGCCCATCGTAGCTTACCTTTCGGCACGCGAGTTCGCGTCACTAACACCCGTAATGGTCGTTCGGTTGTGGTGCGAATTAATGACCGAGGCCCATTCATTCGCGGTAGAGTCATCGATGTATCCACTGGTGCTGCTCGTAGCTTAGGAATGATTAACAACGGTTTGGCACCTGTGAAGATTGAAATTATGGGGCGATAATTCCTGAGAATTTCAGTGCATAATCTCCCCAGTCCCTAATACCCCTGGTTCGATACCCCAGCCCCCTATTTCAGATATAAACTAACGGGGGAGAGGCTTAAAAAGAACTAGGGGTATTTTGTGCGTCTGCTGACAACAGTTGCAGCTTTACGCTGCTATTTAACTCAACGCTGTTCACAACATCAGCTCAGGGTTCCCGAAGATTTGGGACTAGATGCGATGTCTAGCTGGTACCAGACGGCCGTCGGTTTGGTGCCAACTATGGGAGGATTACATCAAGGTCATTTGACCTTGATTACAAGGGCAAGGCAAGAAAATTCTACGGTGATTGTCAGTATTTTCGTTAATCCCCTCCAATTTGGTCCCCATGAGGATTATCAACGCTATCCCCGCACTTTAGAGCTAGACCAACAACTGTGTAGAGAAGCGGGGGTAGATGCGATTTTTGCCCCCACACCCGAGGAAATGGGTGTTTCTCAGAACAGTCTAGAAGCATCTCAACTGACACAAGTAACGCCTCCATGTGCTATGATATCAAGTTTGTGTGGTCGTTCTCGCATTGGTCACTTTCAGGGTGTCGCGACGATTGTCACCAAGCTTTTTAACTTGGTACAACCCGACCGCGCCTACTTTGGACAAAAAGATGGTCAACAACTAGCTATTATTAGACGGTTGGTGAGTGATTTAAATTTGCCAGTAGAGATTATTGCTTGTCCAACCCTGCGGGAAGAGTCGGGTCTGGCTTTAAGTTCTCGTAACCAATATTTGACGGCACAAGAAAAAGCCCAAGCAGTAATTTTATATCAAGCTTTACGGGCTAGTGCTGCTGGGTTTGGGGCGGGTGTTCGTGATAGCAGTACCCTCATAGGATTGGTACAGCAAGAACTGGCAAAGGTTCCTAATCTCATGGTGGAATATATTGAATTAGTTAATCCGAGTACGTTAATGTCTTTAGAAACAGTTGAGGAGGAAGGAATGCTGGCGATCGCAGGTCGTCTTGGTTCCACACGTTTGATTGATAATACCATCCTGCGCGATCGTCAGCCCATCATCGCTATCGATGGACCAGCCGGTGCTGGTAAATCTACAGTGGCTCGTCAAGTGGCCACTCACCTGGGTTTAGTGTATCTCGATACAGGAGCTATGTATCGGGCTGTGACTTGGCTGGTGCTACAAAAGGGTATTGCTATTGATGATGAATGCGCCATTGCTGAGTTAGTCAGTCAGTGTAATATTGAACTTACCCCCACTGAGGATCTGCAATCTCCCGTCAGGGTTTGGATTAATGGTACTGATGTGACTCAAGCAATTCGCACAATTGAAGTGACATGTCAAGTATCGGCGATCGCAGCACAAAGCGCCGTGCGTCAAGCACTCGTTAAACTACAGCAAAGCTGGGGTAAAAAAGGTGGTTTAGTCGCCGAAGGTCGAGACATTGGGACTCATGTCTTCCCCGATGCCGAAGTTAAGGTATTCTTAACCGCATCTGTTGATGAACGAGCACATCGCCGTCAGCAAGACTTAAAAAAACAGGGCCAACCCGAAGTGAATCTAGAGCGTCTCAAAGGCGATATTGCCGAACGAGACCGAAAAGATAGCACTCGGAAAATTTCCCCTTTACAAAAAGCAGCGGATGCAGTAGAAATACAGTCTGATGGTCTTAACGTGTCTGAAGTTACAGCACAAATTGTTAACTACTATCAAAAACGCTTATCTTAGTTGTCGAGCATCTCTGATATTTCTACCTTTATGCAATTTGGCTCAAATCAAACAGTATTTTGCCCGAATCCTCCCTTTGGTAGTAGAATGACAATGTTAAGTTTTATATCCTATAGCGTTGGGATAGAAAACGCATACAGATAACACCTGTCGTTTCCTAAGTTTCGCTCAACAGTTTTAAACCGGAAAACAGTCAAGAGAGGATTTCACAAAATGGCATTTACACAACCCCCCTTACCTTACGACTTTAACGCTCTCGAGCCCTATGGCATGAAGGGAGAAACATTTGAGTATCACTATGGCAAACATCATGCAGCCTATGTGACTAACTTAAATAAGCTGACTGACGGTACAGAACTGGCTGACAAGTCTTTGGAAGAGGTCATCCAAATTGCCTTTAAAGACTCCTCTAAGGTGGGAATCTTCAACAATGCTGCTCAAGTTTGGAATCACACCTTTTTCTGGAATTGCTTAAAGCCCGCAGGTGGGGGCGCACCCACTGGCGACCTAGCAGCCAAAATTAATCAGGATTTTGGTAGCTTTGACAAATTTAAAGAAGAATTTTCTAACGCTGCAGCAACTCAATTTGGTAGCGGTTGGGCTTGGTTAGTTGATGATGGTGGTACTCTCAAGATCATGAAAACACCAAATGCAGAGAACCCCTTAGCCCATGGCAAAAAAGCCCTCCTAACTTTAGATGTTTGGGAACACGCCTACTACATTGACTATAAAAATGCGCGTCCTGCTTTCATCAAGAATTTCTTAGACCAATTAGTCAATTGGGACTTTGCGGCTGCAAATTACGCTCAAGCCTGATAATTTCTCAGTCTGACTGTGAGCTAGTCCTAAGCTGACTATTTTATAGACAAAAGTATACTTATGTTGACAAGCATTGACATAAGTGAGTTAAGAAAATCGCCCACTTGATATATAATACGATATCAAGTATTGAATTAAGACTATTGCCAACGCG
>NZ_JAQMTM010000144.1:0-14046 GCF_028331085.1 Anabaena sp. CS-542/02 | reverse complement strand
GGGTTTCCACACTAGGTCAGCAAACCCGGTTTTACCTTTTTTACTCCCTTTTTTGATGGGTTCTTCAAATTTCGCCCCCGCGTCTAAGGCTCCTTCATGTCCAAAAGCTCTAAAAAATCGGTCTAAGAATGTTGGTGCTTCTTGTTTTTCTTGTCCTTTGATATGTTGCTGACAAAAGTTCACAAATTCATTCAGGCTTTGGGGGGTTGCTGCTGTCATTTTTAGTGGATATACCCTAGGTGGTGTGAGTAATTATTATGTTATGGATTTGTGTTTTTGTCTGGGTTTTAAACGCAAAGGTCGCTAAGTAGGCGCAAAGGTTCGCAAAGGTGTTTGTTGACAATATTTTAATTAGTTGGGTGGGATATAAGAAACTTATCAAACATCCTCTGAGCGATCGCTTCGATAGAGTTAACACGCCGTTGTTTTCAAGAGTTGGGTGTGCTATAATCAGGGATGGCAAATTGTCACTAAATTTTTCTGTAGATATGCTAGTGAGTAAGTTTGTGCTGGTCACCCCTATGGAAATTCGAGTAGTGCGTTAGTGCTCAGACTCCTTAGCCATTCCTTAACTATTAGAATAAGAATAATATATCGGAATTTTGACTAAGCTCTATGTCAGTTTTAGCAGCGATCGCAGTCTTGGCTGTTTTGATCTTGGTACACGAGTTAGGACACTTTACCGCAGCTCGTTCTCAAGGTATTCTCGTTAACCGCTTTTCTTTAGGATTTGGCCCCGTTCTTTGGAAATACCAAGGATCTCAAACCGAATATGCTATCCGCGCCTTTCCTTTAGGTGGGTTTGTGGGCTTCCCCGATGATGACCCTGATAGCGATATTCCCCCCAATGACCCGAATTTGCTGCGCAACCGGCCAATTTTAGATCGGGCGATTGTCATTAGCGCGGGGGTCATCGCCAATTTAATCTTTGCCTATTTCCTGTTGGTAAGTCAGGTAAGTCTCATTGGTATAGGACAAAGTAGCCAACCGGGAGTTTTAATTCAACAACTAGCACCAGAGGTGAGTTCTGTGGCCGCATCTGCTGGAATTAAACCAGGAGATGTGATTTTAGCGGCTAATGACAGGGAATTTGGCACAGCACTACAAGAAATAGAAGATTTACGGGATATTATCAAAAACAGTCCCGGTCAACCTGTACAGCTAGAAATTGCCCGTGGCGACCAAAAGCTAACCGTCAATGTAGTTCCTGAAGAGAAGCCAGCTGGAGGTAGTATTGGCGTGGGACTTGCTCCCAATGGTGAAGTTATTCGCCGTCCTGTGAAGAATTTGGCACAAGCTTTCAATATTGGTGGTAGTGAATTTCAGCGCCTGGTTACCATGACATTTCAAGGCTTTGGCCAACTAATTACCAACTTTGGCGAAACAGCTAGTCAGGTAGCAGGACCGATTAAAATTGTCCAAATTGGTTCTAGCATTGCCCAAAATGATACAGGTAGTCTGTTCTTCTTTGCTGCTTTAATCAGCATTAACTTGGCAATTATTAATATTTTACCTTTACCCGCTCTAGATGGCGGACAACTGGCATTCTTGCTAATTGAAGGTTTACGAGGTAAGCCACTACCTAACCGCATTCAAGAAGGTGTGATGCAAACTGGTTTAATGCTACTCTTAGGACTAGGAATTTTTCTGATTGTCAAAGAAACTAGTCAGTTAACCTCCCAGTTAGATTGGGTGCAAAAGTTATTCCAGTGAGTGTTACCCGCAAATCCTCATCTCAAAAGCAACGGGCGTTAGAAATTCTCGCCCGCTTGCAGGGTCTTTATCCAGATGCAACTTGCTCTTTGAATTACTCCACCCCAGTACAACTGCTGGTAGCAACCATTCTTTCTGCTCAGTGTACTGATGAGCGAGTGAATAAGGTTACACCAGCTTTGTTTGCCCGGTTTCCAGACGCGGCTAGTTTAGCCAATGCTGATATAGAAGAGTTAGAAATTTTAGTAAGGTCTACGGGTTTTTACAGAAATAAGGCCAAAAATATTCAAGCAGCTTGTCGGATGATTGTCAAGGAGTTTGACTCTGTAGTTCCCCAGGAAATGGATCAATTATTACAGCTTCCAGGGGTGGCGCGAAAAACGGGAAATGTAGTTTTAGCTCACGCTTATGGTATTAATGCAGGGGTGACTGTTGATACTCACGTTAAGCGGTTAAGCCAACGCTTGGGGTTAACGAAATTTTCTGACCCGGTTCGGATTGAGAAAGATTTAATGAAGTTGTTACCCCGGCCAGATTGGGAGAATTGGTCAATTCGTTTGATCTATCACGGTCGTGCTGTTTGTAAGGCCCGTTCTCCCCTCTGCGAAGCTTGCTATCTCCATGATTTATGTCCCACTGGTGAGAAAACATTTATTTCGAGAAATTCCGAAAACACGATACAATAAGAAATGCTGTCTGCAACCCAGTTAAAGAATTTATGGCAAAAAAGAGTATGATTGAGCGCGAAAAAAAACGCGCCAACTTGGTAGAAAAGTATGGTGAAAAGCGAGAAGCATTATTGGCAGAATTCAAAAGTGCAGAATCTCCCTTGGATAAATTGGAAATTCACCGGAAAATTCAACAGCTACCCCGGAATAGTGCGCCCACTCGTCACCGCAACCGCTGCTGGGTAACTGGTCGTCCCAGAGGTGTGTATCGCGACTTTGGTCTGTCTCGGAATGTGTTCCGGGAATGGGCCCATGAAGGTCTTTTACCCGGTGTGGTTAAGTCTAGCTGGTAGTCACTGCTCATTTTCTCCTGGAAGGAGAAAATGACCAAACTATTCTCCGCAGCAACGGTCTATCCCTAGACTATCTAAGAGTAGATCGCTGACGGCGTTGGCGATCGCAAATTCTCCATAGAAACTTTTAGAAAAATCAAATGCCTGCATCTCTGTAACAATGGCTATAACCAGAGATCCTAAGTCATTCTCTCCTTCCATGCGTTGTCGGACAAAAATTTGCGCCGCCCTTTGGGCAATTTTTTGATTGACTATTTCCGGTAAAAATTCTGTGTCTAACCAGTTTAATAATCGGTCTTGCAACCACTGACCTTCAAGATCAGGGTTGTGGGAAGGTGGTAGGGTAATGGGTGGTATTGCTTCGGTCATCTTTTTTTAACGCAGAGGAACGCTAAGGGAAACGCTAAGGTACGCTGAGGGTTTTTTTTGCTTGGTTGCTTAAATTATGGAATACGATATCGCTGCTATTGTTCGGGGTTATGCTCAAGGTTATTTTCTCATGGCTGATGACAACAAAGGCCTGGGATGGTACAGCAGTCGCGATCGCACTTTGATTCCCTTAGATGAGCGATTTCGCTACCCTAGGTCTTTGCAGCGTGTTCTCAATCAAGAGCGTTTTACCCTGAGCATTAACCGTGATTTTCCATCCGTGGTGGCCGGGTGTGCTCACCGCGAGACTACTTGGATTTCACCGGAGTTACAAGAGATTTACTACTTACTTTACCAGAATGGTTACGCCTATAGTTTTGAAACTTGGCAAGGTGACCAACTGGCTGGGGGTATCCTAGGAATTGTCATTGGCGGTGCTTTTATTGGTGAGTCGATGTTTTACCACATCCCTGAAGGTTCTAAGGTGGCCATGGTTAAGTTGGTGGAAAGATTGCGCCAAAACCAGTTTCTACTGTTTGATGCTCAAATGATGAACCCCCATTTAGCTAGATTTGGCGCTTATGGTATTAAGGATGAGGAGTACCAAAGTTTACTTAAAGAAGCCCGACAACGTCGCTGTTTTTTGGTGTGAAGATACAATAGGATAAATTCCTACTCACAAGCCATAAACTATAGCAGTAACCACAAGTGTTAAGACATTTCCCTGCTTGTTGTTCCCCATTCCCTGTTCCGGTGTTCCCTTAAAACCACAATTATGATGTCCTAAGGTGTATGCGTAGTGCTATAAGTTTCATCTCCTCTCTAAAGAGTAGGGGTGATCACGCTCCCACTATGTTTTGA
Source organism: Anabaena sp. CS-542/02 (assembly GCF_028331085.1). Lineage (NCBI taxonomy): Bacteria > Bacillati > Cyanobacteriota > Cyanophyceae > Nostocales > Nostocaceae > Anabaena > Anabaena sp. CS-542/02. Next base: position 10,082 of record NZ_JAQMTM010000144.1, on the reverse strand, counting down.
TAGAATTAAAATAGTAGGAATTTTCACAACTAAGTCATTGATCATCATGCCTTCTGAAATTGCCGTTGAGAAGAAAAAGTTAAAAAATCCCCCCTTAACACTTCACTATCTGGGCGATCGCGTCCTGCGTCAAGATGCCAAGCGGATTACTAAAGTAGACGATGAAATCCGTAAACTTATCCGGGAAATGCTGCAAACTATGTACAGTAGCGATGGTATTGGTTTAGCCGCACCTCAAGTAGGAATTCATAAACAACTTATTGTGATTGATTGCGAACCAGATAACCCAGCTAACCCCCCACTGGTGTTGATTAACCCCACCATTAAACAAGTCAGCAAGGAAGTCTGCGTCGCCCAAGAGGGCTGTTTGAGTATTCCCAATGTTTATTTAGACGTAAAACGTCCCGAATCCGTAGAAGTTGCTTATAAAGATGAATACGGCCGTCCCAAAACCCTCAAAGCCCATGATCTACTCGCACGCTGCATTCAGCACGAAATGGATCACCTCAATGGGGTAGTATTTGTAGACCGGGTAGACAATTCCTTGACTTTAGCCCAGGAGTTATCGAAAAATGGCTTCTCCTATCAGTCGGTGAAACCAGTAGCATAGGGGGTCGCCAAAATCCGTTTTGCTCATCTTTCCTTCCCCGAATTCATGGTACTATGAACTAAATAATTAAAAATTTGTACTCTGGATAGTCTAGGCACTTCCATAGTCAAGTAAGATAAAAAAGTGAGCACTTGTTAACATTTTTACATAGGAATAATAGTGTATACTCCAAAAAGCGGTTTATTTCTAGGTGGTGCTTGCATCACAGCGATCGCCGCCGTGGGTTCGGTATTTGAACTTACCTCTGGACAACCAGATTTAGGTGTTCAGGTAACTGCCATTATCCTCGGATTGAGCATTCCACTCACGGGATTATTTTTCTTTGCTGCAGTGAAGGACGCACGGGCTAACATTAAATAAGCATCAGGTATATAAAAAGGTAGAGGGATGAAACAAAAGGCAAAATTCATCCTTCACCTTTTATTTTTTTCGCTTCACATAGCCTGGATAACAGGAAACGCACAACATTTTTACCCATATTTATTCTTGGTTTATTCTTGGTTTAGTGTCTTCGTGTTTTAATAAAAGAATGTCCTCAGAAACAACTCCACTATTACACCTATCCCAAGCAAATCTCAACTTACTAGAAACTTGTCCGCGTCAATTCCAACACGCCTACTTAGAAAAACTTCACTCTCCCCCCAGTCCCGAACATCAGGAACACCAAGTTTTGGGTAGTCGCTTTCACCTGCTAATGCAACAGCGAGAAATGGGTTTACCAATTGCTAGCTTCCTCCAAGCAGATACTCGAATGCAAAGCTGGATATCAGGTTTGACCAATGTAGCACCAGAACTTTTAACACCCACCGCACCCCTAAGCTTCCGTGAAAGCGAACATTATCGCACCCTACAAATTCAAAACTACTTACTCACAGTTATTTATGATCTACTCATCGCAGACGCTGACAAAGCCCACATTCTCGACTGGAAAACCCATCCTCAACCACCAAATAAACGCAAGTTAGAACAGAATTGGCAAACACGTCTCTATTTATATGTTTTGGCTGAAACAAGCGCCTATTTACCCAAAAATATTTCTATGACTTACTGGTTTGTCCAGTCTGAAGGTGAACCACAAAATATTCAATTTAATTACGACAATCCCCAGCATCAGCGCACAGCCCAAAAACTTGCTCAACTGTTAAATAAATTAACCCATTGGCTGGAAGGTTACCAGAGAAACAGGCCATTTCCACAAGTACCGGAAAATAGTAAAACCTGTAATTATTGTCATTTTGCCACACTTTGCCAACGGACACAAGCCAGGGGAGAACATCAACAGAATTTACCAAATCTTGCCAATATTCAAGAAGTAACCCTATGAATTATAGGGACATTGTAATATGAAAAGCTTTGATGAAACTGATTTGATTTATGTTCGTGAATTAGGTATCGATGATATTTCCCCTGTTTACCACCTGGGAGAACAGTTATTTACTAGCGATTTATATCCTTATTTATATCGCACCTGGGACGAATGGGAGGTAATTGGACTTTACAATACAGACCCAGAATATTGTCTAGTTGCGGAAACAGATGGGGAGTTAGCGGGGTTTATTCTGGGAACTATTATTACTAAAGCTTCCTGGACTTATGGTTATATACTATGGTTAGCTGTGAATCCAAAATTTCAGCGTCGGGGTGTAGCAGATAAGTTAGTTGACCATGTTATTGCCAGGATGATTGAAGATGGGGCGCGCTTCATGCTGGTAGATACAGACCCTACTAACAATCCAGCTGTCAAGTTTTTTAACCGGAAAGGATTTGGTAATATCCGCCAGCATATTTTCTTGTCGATGAATTTAAGCAAACATGAACATTATGGCAGACTCATTGATTATGAACATCAAAAGGCCGAAAGAGCCGGTTACAGGCGCACTCGTCCTGCAATTCGCGCTGGTAAACCTGATGGACTTGTGAATAAGGTCATCTGCAATCCTCTGGTCAATGAAACTCTGATCAATGATGAATAAATACTAATGTTATTGTTGCTCTGATATGTGTAAATCACCAGAATTAATCAACCACAGATTAACACACATAAACCCGGTGTTGTTAATTTAGTTTACATAATTGTAAGTTTTTGCCAAGTTATATAGCCTTTTTCAGGCTAATGAAGTACACATCAATTGCCTATTGCCTATTGCCTATTGCCTATTCCCTATTCCCTGTTCCGGTGTTCCGGTGTTCCCTGAAACTAAACAACTTTGTACCTCACGAGCATGGGAAATGCTATATAATTATCAATTTTTAACTAATTCTATGCAGTGGATTCTCTCAACACCGGAACAACCACCTGACTGGTTTATCCATATGGTGAAACAGTATACACCAAAATCAAGGGGATTGTATGCAGCACAATTATTGTGGCAACGGGGAATTAAGAACCCTGAAACATTAGCGGCTTTTGCTGACTATAAGAATTATCACCCAGCTAGTCCTTTGGAGTTTGGGGAAGAAATGCACCTAGCTATGGCTAGGCTGCAACAAGCACTAAATAACAATGATAAAATTGCTATCTGGGGAGATTTTGATGCTGATGGCATTACCGCTACTGCTGTTCTATGGGATGGTTTAGGACAGTTCTTTACTAAAAATACCCGCTTAATTTATTACATCCCCAATCGCTTCACGGAATCCCACGGACTTAATTATCAGGGAATCGATAATTTACACCGACAAGGTTGTAAGTTAATTGTAACCTGCGATACTGGTAGTACTAATATAGATGAAATTATTTATGCTCAAAGCTTGGGTATAGACATTATAGTTACAGACCATCACACTTTACCTGAACAGCGCCCACCAGTTACGGCAATTATTAACCCCCGGTATTTACCAACTCAACATCAGTTATTTCATCTGTCCGGGGTGGCGGTAGCTTTTAAGTTGGTAGAAGCACTATATCAAACTTTACCTGATATTCCCCAAGAGCCATTAACAGATTTATTGGATTTGGTTGCTGTAGGATTAATTGCGGATTTGGTGCAGCTGAGTGGAGATTGTCGCTATTTAGCACAATTAGGTATTCAAAGATTACACGCAGACTTCCAACAACCAGCGACAGCACGACGACGGCCAGGTATAGGGCGACTATTAGAATTATGCCGGAAAAATGGCGATCGCCCTACAGATATTTCTTTCGGTCTCGGACCACGGATTAATGCTGTTAGTCGCATTCAGGGCGATGCTAGTTTGTGCGTAGAGTTATTAACTAGTCGAGAAATTAAATATTGTGATCAATTAGCCGAAGTTACGGAACTAGCTAACACCCGTCGCAAGTCCTTACAGAAAGAGGTACAAGCCCAAGTATTAAACAAACTCTCTGAGATAGACTTATCAACCACCAGTGTGATTGTCTTAGAAGATAGCCAATGGCCAACGGGAGTATTGGGCTTGGCGGCCGGACAAGTAGCCCAAGAAACAGGCCGTCCCACAATTTTATTAAGTACACAGATACTCGGTGAAGAAACAAAAAGACCCTCATTAGCTCGTGGTTCCGCCCGTTCAGTCAACTCTGTTGATTTATACCAGTTAGTCAAAAAGCAAGCACATTTGTTACATAGCTTTGGAGGTCATCCCTTTGCTGCTGGGTTGAGTTTATTACCGGAGAATATTCCTTTATTCACGGAGGCAATTAATCAACAGTTGCGACAATCTTTAGGGGGAAAAACTCTTACACCCACTGTGCAAGCAGATTTGATGGTAACTGTAGCTGATTTAGGTAAAGAGTTATTTGGGGAACTTAAATTACTAGAACCCTGTGGGATGGGAAACCCTGTACCAACACTTTTAATTAAAAATTGCTGGTTTGAAAATGCTTGGCATCGTAATCAGGAGGATTACAGAGGAAAAAAGGTACAGTACATTAAAACTGATTTTAATATTCGCGATGAGTCCACTAACAGCCCATTTCCTGGTGTTTGGTGGGGACACTATAAAGATGATTTACCCCCAGATAGGTGTGATTGTATTGCCGAACTCGACTACAACACTTTTAAAAACCGTTATGAAATCAGATTAATTGCTGTGCGTCCAACCGCTACCTCAGTCATGGCTAGTGTTAATACTACTGATGTAGTAATAGATTTACGTAATCAGGAATACTCTATTCTGAATAATCAGGATTCACCACATCTAATTAGAGATTGTCCTAGTCACTGGGAAGATTTATGTGTATGCTTAAAGCAATCGCTCTCTAATCATCAACAATTAGCGATCGCCTGGTCCAAACCCCAGCATCAACCACCCGAGCAAATTTGGCTAACCTTGGTTGGGATTGCTAAATATCTCAGTCGGACAAATCAACCAGTCACCCACCCCCAACTTTTAGAAAAACTTGGTGTCCATCACCAGACCTTATTATTGGGACTCGAAGCTTTAGAGTGTTTGGGGTTCAGAGTCACTACACAAGACACTCAGGTGCAAATTAGTTGGAATCCCTTCACCCACTCAGAAATTATGAACCACGCATCTGTAGAAAGATTTTTAGCCGCCATCAGGGAAGAACAATTTCAGCAAAATTATTTTGCGGAGGTTCCTCTGTCTACAATTATGACCATCTACCGGCGCTAAAGAGCCTGGGTGTAAACACTTGACCGAGGGGGATTTTTGAGTCAGGTATTTTTTTTGGTAGAAATTGCTACTGTTTGCGTAGTTGAAATCGGTAATCATTGCTTCCTTAAATAATCTCGAAAAAACCTATAATCCCCGCAGGAAAGTGCTATCTTATTAGAGAAGAATATAGATTGTAAAGGTGAGATCCATAAAAGTCTTGCAATCACTGTAGCGTAACATCGCGTAAGCTTGATAGTGTTAAATTAGACTAATAAAAGATATAACCATCACAGCAATCATCGTTGATTAACTATCAAAGAATTACTAGGAGAAAATGATGCGGGGAATGTAAATCAACATCAAGTATTTAGGTAAAAGAATCAAGAGAGGTTTATTTAGGTCTAAGTCTGGGAAAATATATTCAGCAGACTTGAATGGTTCCCTAAATATATTAAGAAAGGTAGCTGGGGACTCTATCTTTGATGGAAACTCAGTAAAGAGGCTTGTAGTTAGCCCAGTAAGGTTTAGACCTTACCAAGCTAAAAATATTTGACTATATTTTTAGTAACTATAAAGAGTGAAAAGCGTCTCAAGAGTCTGATTGCTAAAGTGTAAATAAAACAACTATATTCCACTGATATACATGAACCAATCTGCGAAAGGTTACTCACCACTCCAACTAGTCTTGATTGGTGGAGCGATCACCACAACTACCACTGTTTCAGTATTCGGCTCTGCTTGGACTCGCTGCGTTCTGGCCGCCTTTGAAGATAGTCCGAAAGCGTTAGTTGACCAGGTATGGCAATTGGTAAATCGTGAGTATGTTGATGGCAGTTTTAATCAACAAGATTGGCTAGCCACTAGGCAGAGCTTGTTAAGCAAAGAGTACTCTTCTAATGAACAAGCTTATGTGGCAATTCGCGAAGCTTTACAACAACTGGGTGATCCTTACACACGCTTTATGGATCCCCAACAATATCAATCTCTCGCCAGGCAAACATCAGGGGAAGTCTCTGGGATTGGGATTCGCATGGAAGTGAATCAGCAAACTCGCCGCCTTACGGTTGTAGAGGCGATCGCCAACTCGCCGGCGTTCAAAGCAGGAATCAAAGCAGGGGATGAGATTTTGGCAATTGATGGCCAAACTACTGATAAAATGGCAGTAGAAAAGGCCTCTGAGTTAATTCGCGGTCAAGTTGGTGCTCCCATAAGCCTGCGATTAGGAAGAATAGGGCGCGGTGCTTTTGATTTACAGCTCAGACGAGCCACAATTGAAGTCCCAACCGTGCATTATACTCTCCAACAAGAAGGTAATCGCCGCATTGGCTATATCCGCCTGAGAGAGTTTGGTGGCCATACATCCGACCAAATGCGTCGAGCCATTCGAGATTTAAACAGTCAAAACGCTGATGCTTTTGTCTTAGATTTGCGCGGAAATCCTGGCGGCCTGTTAAATTCCAGCATTGAAATTGCCCGGATGTGGTTGGATAATGGCGGGATTGTCCGCACAGTCAACCGTGCGGGGGGAAGTGAGCTAACTCAAGCCAATCGCACCGCCCTCACTCGGCGACCTTTGGCAATATTAGTAGATGGTAATTCGGCTAGTGCTAGCGAAATCCTAACCGGGGCGCTCAAGGATAATAACCGGGCTGTAGTTATTGGTAGTCAAACTTTTGGCAAAGCAATGGTGCAATCTGTTCATGAACTGGTAGATGGGTCAGGTCTGGCGGTGACTATTGCCCACTATTACACCCCCAAAGGTACAGATATTAATAAAAAAGGAATTGTCCCAGATATTAAGATAAATTTGACAGCAGCACAAGAGCGTCAGCTGGCTAGCAATCCCGATTTATTTGGGACTCGCAATGATCCCCAATATGCTAGGGCGATCGCGGCACTTTCGGGCGACAACTTCGCTCAACCTCCAGCCCCCCAACCTAACCAACCTGTCCGTTCCAGTATTAGAGATTTAAAATTTTAGCCCCGGATTATGTGTATGGGGAGTAGTAGCCTAGTTGACAATTAGATAGACAAAACTATACTTGTATTGACAAAAATCAATATATTTTTAGTAAAAAATCAACTACTTGATATATAATACGGTCATATCAAGTATTGAATTGAGACTATTGCCGACGCGAAAACCAAGCAATGATGGTGGTAGTATTTTTCAGAAACTTAATTGGAACACAATCGCGTCTGGCTAAGGCGTGAAAGTCTACACCAGGGATAACTGCTCCCATGCTCCGGTTGAAGTAGAAAGTAAAGTCTAGTTTTGTCTAGGTTTTATATAGCAGGTCAACACAGGGAAACTTAAATGTCAGCACAATTGTTACTGGTCGATGATGAACCAGGATTGCGGGAAGCCGTGAAAGACTACTTAGAAGAAAGTGGTTTTAGCGTTCAAGTTGCCAGTAACGCCCGTGAAGGGTGGGATTTGATGCAGCAGAATATACCTGATTTAGTGATTTCTGATGTCATGATGCCCCAGGTGGATGGCTATCAGTTCCTTAGACAACTGCGAGAAGACCCCCGGTTTCAAACAGTCCCAGTTGTATTTTTAACTGCTAAAGGTATGACAGGCGATCGCATTCAGGGCTACCAAGCCGGTGTTGATGCCTACCTACCCAAGCCCTTCGACCCGGATGAGTTAGTGGCGATAGTCGAGAACTTACTGTCGCGTCGAGCTACTAAGACTACGAGCACCGGTGAAGAGAGGGAAGCCATTGATATTGCTGAACTCGCTCATCAGATTGCTCAAATTAAGGCTTTGTTAACTCAAAGAACTGCCATCTCTCAATCCCCAGTTCCTTTTAAAATTGATTTAACTCCCAGAGAACAAAGTGTTTTAAATCTGGTAGCTGAAGGGTTGATGAACAAAGAAATAGCTCGACGTTTAGAAACCAGTGTCCGTAATGTTGAAAAATACGTCAGTCGTTTGTTTAGTAAAACTGGTACCAATAGCCGCACTGAGTTAGTTCGCTTTGCATTAGAACACGGTCTTGCTCAATAGAAATTCCACTGGCGATTGGGGGTGTAGGCATTGTGACTTCACACTAGCCTCTAGATTGACAGTCCCCAGCATTAATACGCTTTTTCTGATCAAAATCGAAGCACAACCCTGATTAAAGCACTTGTACTCACAACTCCATTGTTTCCGTAGTGCAAACGGTATATTTATTATGTGTAGATGCTATTTTCGGCTTCTCAAAAACTAGAGTCAACTTTAGCTTGTGCCCATGGAGTAAAGTTATACAAGCTAAATATCTATACTCAACCGGTGATTTTGCAATTACTCAATTACAACCGAAGATTTTTAGCCTTCAGAGTATTGACTATTATCAACCGCATTACGTAAACGCATCAACTGGCGGCGCATTTGTGGTGAGGCCTTGAACTCAGACACTTCCTGCGCCTTAACAGATGCTTGCAGCATCTCCAGAAACTCATCTGAGCCTTCTGTCAATGCATCCAGCAATACCTGTAAGAGTTGCTCGCGATCGCCTAATAGACTTTTTTCTTCAATCAACCGGAACTTGAGATGAATTTCGCACTCATAAACGCCTACTTCGATATTATTTATCTGGCGTGGTAATGCTTTCGAGTTCATAATTTTGAGGATTAGGTTACTGGGTGGTCATGAGGGTGAGGAACTATATCCCCATCCACAATTCTTTATATTTTTTTTGTATCCATAATGCTGGAGTTAAAAGCCTTTCTCCAATCCACAACCGTTGTATTTTATATTCACTCTCCTGTGTTTTTTCTAGACACACTGCCAGGGATAAGTCGTAATCTTCCTGACCTAAATGTGCTTTTGTTTAAACCATAACTATTATTCAGTTTTTGATATCTTATACAATAAAGTTTCTGTAAGAACTTATTCAAGCTTTTTCAAACTTTTTACATTAACTTCATTTTTCCTATAAAAATAGTTTTAGTTTTTACAGTTTTTTTAGTATTTTTACCGAAAATAAATACCTGGTTTGTGGGTTTTTCTTAAAGATAGAGCTAGTTCTACTATGATTACCTTGAATTAGTTCATGTACGTTTTATTCACCTGAAAATTCGGGAAAAGATTCAACGAATTACACAGGGTGGGTTACTTCACATATATTAAGAACATCCATGCAACAACAAACTACCTTTACCCAGCCCTGAATTAGCCGGTATTTCAGCCCTGACAAGAGTCTATAATGATAAATAGGAGGCTGGTTGATTAATATCCCCGTTCATGGTCAGTGATATCTGTGAACCTGTCCTACCGCTTAAACCAACAATCCCCCTGTATTTTATGCCGGGGACTGTCAGTTCCGTGTAATCAAACCCAACCTTACACCTTGCTATGGACAACCCGATGCTGCTTAAGTCCACAACCCGGCATATCCGAATTTTTGCCGCCGAAATTGACCGGGATGGCGAACTGGTTCCTAGTAATCAGGTCTTGACCTTAGATATTGACCCAGATAACGAATTCAACTGGAACGACGATAGTCTACAAAAGGTTTATCGTCAGTTTGATGAACTGGTGGAAGCTTCCAGCGGTCAAGATTTAACAGATTATAACTTACGTCGCATTGGCTCAGACTTGGAGCATTATCTGCGATCGCTCCTACAAAAAGGAGAAATCAGCTATAATCTCTCTGCTCGCGTCACCAACTACAGCATGGGGCTCCCTCAAGTTGCCACTCAGGAAAATCAGTAGAGATGTTTAACTGCTCCTGGGGGTTAGCCAATAGCTAGTTATTTACTAACAATAGATTACATATGCTCGTAAATGCTAATATAGTGGTATGGCTTATGTACCACTACGAGAAGCAGTTAAACAACTGGGATTGCACCCAAACACTTTAAGGAAGTACGCAGACAATGGCAAGATTGAAAGCATCAAAAACGAAGCAGGACAAAGACTTTT
>NZ_JAQMTM010000143.1:0-46036 GCF_028331085.1 Anabaena sp. CS-542/02 | reverse complement strand
CAGCAGAACTATATCAGTTCCAACAAAACCTACAGCAAGAAACTGAGCAGTTTTTAGCCACCACAGCTAAAGAGCGTATTGCTCAGGGAAAAGCCCAAGCAGCAGAACTATATCAGTTCCAACAAAACCTGCAGCAAGAAACTGAGCAGTTTTTAGCCACCACAGCTCAAGAACGTCTTGCTAAGGCCAACGCCCAAGCAGCAGAACTGCGTCAATTCCGTCAGGATTTGTTTATGAGTGTTATTGGTGGGTCTGGACTTTAATCAAGATTCGCAATAAACACATCTCATCTGTTTCACAATTGGGCTAAATAATAAACCCCCTTTATCTTTCAGTTGCAAAACTGCTAATACAAGGGGTTAATTAATAAAATTAAACTTGTGTTACGAGACTTTAGTTAGTAAGATGCGACTGTATCCCTAACGCACTAATTCCAATACTTGGTTGAGGCATAAAGTCAATAGTGTTATTTAACTAGAGTTTTAGATTTATTTACCTTTATATAGTAGGATAGAGAGGAACTCTATCACATTAAATCAATAATCGCATCTTAATTTCCCCCTGATTGAATATAAAGATAGTTCCATGCTTTCTCAACTTATAACTGGGATTTGGATCACCAATCCTGGTTTTAGTTAGCGTCAGAAATGTTAAGATCATCAAGTGAATAGAAAAAATCAAAACCTAGCCTGCTACTTGCAAAACTAGACCGCTAGAAAAATTTGATATCACTACACACCTTTAAAGTGCAGAGTGTCCCTTGGCAAATCCCAACTGACAGTAACACTTGAAATCTTTCAGTCTATAGTCTCACACACCTTCAATTTATTACCAGCTTCAATTTATGGCTATCACCAATACGAATCACAAAAGAGCAGTTATTCGTGTCCGTCCAGGACAATTTGTCATGACACCTGCGATTGAGAAAGTAGCAGCTAGAGCATTGCGTTATCTCAAATCAGGGTTTCCCGTTCACTTGCGAGGACCTGCGGGAACAGGTAAAACAACTTTAGCACTCCACATAGCGCACTGTCTCGAGAGCCCAGTAATGTTACTGTTTGGCGATGACGAATTTAAAAGTTCGGATTTGATTGGTAGTGAAACTGGTTATACCCGCAAGAAATTACTGGACAATTATATTCACAACGTCGTTAAAGTAGAAGACCAATTACAACAGAACTGGGTTGATTCTAGACTGACTTTGGCTTGTCGCGAAGGTTTTACATTAGTCTATGATGAATTTAACCGTTCACGACCCGAAGTTAATAACGTCTTACTTTCAGCTTTAGAAGAAAAAATTCTCAGTCTACCTCCTAGTAGTAATCAGCCAGAGTATCTACACGTTAATCCGAAATTTCGCGCTATATTTACATCCAATCCCGAAGAGTACTGTGGAGTTCATTCAACCCAAGATGCTTTGATGGATCGGTTAGTAACTATTAATATGCCAGAACCGGATGAGATAACTCAATGCGAAATATTAATTCAGAAAACAAACATATCTCGAGAATCTGCTTACTTAATAGTGCAGTTGGTAAGATCGTTTCGTCTGGCTATAGAAGCAGAGAAAACTTCAGGTTTACGGTCTTGTTTGATGATTGCTAAAGTATGTGCGGACAATAACATTCTAGCAGAAGTAGAAAATCCAGACTTTCAGGATATTGCTATCGATGTTCTGTGCAACCGCAGTAATTTAGCGATGAGCGAAGCGACAAATATTTTAATTGAATTACTTAGCCAGACTAGTTTCCAAACAGAACTTTCACAGCCAAAGACAGATTTAGAAAATGCTGATCTTTTTGATAAAGAAGTTTACAATCACTAAACTCATACCAAAAAGTCAAGTAATAACTAGAATTTTCAAAGACTTAGCTCCAGATTGCATCTAATACTAAATGCTTCTGGTTCTTTGGAACACAAATTGTTTGTGAGCAAAATTATCGTCTTTATACTATTCAAGAGTTGAATTATTCGTGACTTCTACCCCCATACTACCAACACGTCATCAGACAAACTCAAGTCGAACTATTAACACATCTACTCAAAGCTCAAACTTAGCGGACATTCTCGAAAGAGTCTTAGATAAGGGTGTTGTTATTGCTGGCGATATTTCTGTATCTATCGCCTCAACTGAACTTTTACATATTCGCATTCGCTTGTTAATTTCCTCCGTTGATAAAGCCAAGGAAATGGGCATTAATTGGTGGGAAAATGACCCTTATCTGAGCAGTAAAGCCCAACGATTAATTGAAGAAAATCAACAGCTTCAAAATCGCCTGGAGAGTCTAGAATCCGAAATAAAGTTACTTAAGTCTGCGAGTATGCAAGATCAAACTCCATTAGGAGAGAATATTCAACATGATGTGGATATAAGTAACCAGGAAATTATTTGATCACGAGATTCCCAGTAGATCAGTAATTGGTTAAAATTTCTGTTTGAACCAACGAAAGTCAAACAGACTGGGACGGTTAATAACTATTGAAAAATGACTGATTGAATTGCATTCAAAGAAACCGAAAGTTTAGGTCACATTTATAGAAATGGTTTGTAATCCATTGGAAGACTTTAAGGATTTACCAACCAAGGCTTCTAAAAATAACGAAGCAGGTTTAGCTCCTTTATTATTGACTGTATTAGAATTGCTGCGTCAGCTAATGGAAGCGCAAGTAATTCGGCGTATGGAACAGGAGTTGCTGTGTGAATCTGATTTAGACCGAGCAGCGGAAAGTTTGCAAAAGTTAGAGTCACAAATTTTAGATTTTTGTCAGATATTTGAAATTGAGCCATCAGACCTCAATGTAAATTTAGGAGATTTTGGTAGTCTTTTACCTCCCTCTGGTTCTTATTATCCAGGGGAAGCTAGCAATCAGGCTTCAGTGGTAGAGTTATTAGACCGGCTTTTAAATACTGGAGTTGTTGTAGACGGTGAGATAGATATCGGTTTAGCTCAACTAGACCTGATTCATGCTAAGTTACGGTTAGTTTTGACCGCCAAAACAATGTAATCAAAAGTGATCAGTTGTAAGTTCCAACTCAATGGGTTAAATTAATGAATTTTGGTCTTTATTTGTATGGTATTTTCCCTGATATAATTCCTAGCTCTGTTTCTATTGCAGGATTGGACGGGAAACCTGTTTATAGTCAAGTGGTTGATGGATTGACTTTTTTATATTCAGAAGCATCTAAAGAGAAATATTTGGCTTCTCGACGCAATTTATTAACTCATGAAAAAGTGTTAGAGGAGACAATGCAAGCAGGATTTCATGTCCTTCTTCCTCTCCAGTTCGGGTTAGTTATTAAAGACTGGGACGCAATAACCACACAACTCATCGAACCATATAAAGAGCAATTGCACAACTTATTTCAAAAACTGGCCGGACAAAGAGAGGTGAGCGTTAAGATTTTTTGGGATAGCAAGTCTGAATTGCAATCCATGATGGAATCTAATCTCGCTTTGAAACAGGAGCGTGACAATATGGAAGGTAGAAAATTAAGTATAGAGGAGGTGATTCACATTGGACAATTAATTGAAAGTAATTTATCCGCTCGGAAACAATCTGTGATTGAAGTTTTCTCTAATGAGCTAAATCCTTTAGCTACAGAGGTTATAGAGGGTGAACTTATGACAGAGGACATGATTTACAACACCGCATTTTTGATTCCTTGGGAAAGTGAATCTAAATTCGGTGAAATCGTAGAAGCAATTGATATGAAATTTGGCGATCGCCTACGTATTCGCTACAACAATTTCACTGCTCCCTACACATTTGCACAACTGGCTGAACCATAGACCCAATTGCAGCTATTTATTACCATCCCTCTTGTATGTAATAATAGCTTTAAAAATGCAATATCAACTACCAAGGATTTATGACTATGCTGATGAAACTTTTACTATCTCCAATAATGGGTCCAATTAATGGAGTTGTATGGATTGCAGAGAAAATTGAAGAGCGTGCTAATACCGAATTTGATGATCAAGAAAACCTGAACAAACAATTATTGACCCTGCAGCTTTCCCTAGACATGGGCGATATTACCGAAGAAGAGTATGACGCTCAAGAAGAAGAAATTCTTTTAAAACTCCAAGAATTGGAAGAAGAAGCCCGACTGGAAGCAGAATCTGAAGAATACGAAGCCTTGGAAGAACAAACTCAGGTGAGAGCATAGACTTAACTAGATCAAGATCCAACCGGGAGTTGTCAAATTTTCGGCAATATGACCGACTTAATATTCAATTTCCAGAACATTGTAGTTCTTAGATTGCAACGATTCAATAGACTCAACATATATATTTTTTCGAGAGCCTATATCTTGAGTATGTGTTAACTCAGGATCATTTTGACGGAGTTTCTTAATCGTTTTCTCGGTTTCTTCTATTTGGTGATTCAGGGTAGTTAAACGCCTGTTTAGTAAACTTGTTCGCTCTCTGATGAAATATAGTTCCCTTTGAAGACGTTCCTTTTCAGTCACCATTTGATACAGTTCCAGTTGGCAGGATGCCTCGTTTTTGTTGCGAGGCATTGTACTAATCTTAGGTCTGATAACACTACGCTTAGGAGTATTTTTCATGAACAATGTCTGAATTGTTATTAATTATTAATTATAACTAACTAAGGTGTCATTGTAAATCTTTCAAGAATATGTAAATATTTTCAGCAATAGTTTAAATTAACTCTATAAGTCTTCAAAATCTGGCACGATCACCAAAAATATAAAAATATGGTATAATTTTTACCAAATCGAGGATGATAATTTAATATTCTTACAATGTGGGAGCGGAAACTGAATTAGTTAAAATTATACAACTATCTAGGTGCAGTATATGGAATCAGAAAACCTCTATAGTTATGCCTTTTTAGAAACACCTAGCTTGCCCTTAATTTTACCACAAGGTGCTGCTAGTCAAGTAGTGCTGATTAAGAGTACTAATCTTTCGGCTATTGTTGAGCCTGGAATATCTTTAGAGTCATTCCAAGATAATGAGCAGAAAATTATCGAGATGGCTTTATGCCATGACCGAGTTATTTGTGAGCTTTTCCAGCAGATTACAGTTTTACCTGTGCAGTTTGGAATATGCTTTAATTGTCAGAAAAATCTGCTAATTCACCTAGAATCAAATACCGAAAAATATCGCCAGCAGCTACAAAAAATTCATGGTAAAACTGAATTTACTTTGAAATTGATTCCTGTAATACTAGAGGAAGTAGCACCAGTAAAGGCCAGGGGAAAAGATTACTTTTTAGCTAAAAAGCAACAGTATCAAAACCAAAAAGACTTTATTATTGCACAAGCAGCAGAAAAAGAGTATCTCATTGATTTAATAACCACGACCAATAATTATCCGGTTGTTGTTAAAGAAAAAGAGCAAGAAGTAAGCATTCATATGCTGGTTAATCTTGAAGATAAAAATTTGTTTTTAGAACAAACTTTAAATTGGCAAAAAGCTTGTCCTCGTTGGAACTTATTGTTAGGAGATTCTCTTCCTCCTTACCACTTTATTTAATTAAAGTTTATTTATTCTTTTCCTAATTCTTTTAAATTTGTTATGAAGCAGTACGACTCACTTAACTTGGTTATGTTTAGCGGCAAAGGCGGAGTTGGTAAAACTACTATCTCTTGCAGTTTTGCTCGCTACTGGGCGACAAAGTTTCCAGAAGAAAAAATTTTGTTACTTTCTACAGACCCAGCACATTCCTTAGGGGATATATTACTTTCAAAAGTCACAGATGATGGTTCACAGGTAGAAGATTTACCTAATTTGAGTGTTCGAGCATTAGATGCTGAAAAACTATTACTGGAATTTAGGGCCAAATATAGTCGATTCTTAGAACTGCTAGTTGAGCGAGGAAGTTTAGCTGACGGAGAAGATTTAGCCCCTGTTTGGGATTTAAATTGGCCTGGCTTAAATGAACTAATGGGATTGCTAGAAATTCAGCGTCTACTTTCAGAAAAAACCGTAGACCGGATAGTGCTTGATATGGCTCCTTCAGGTCATACATTAAATTTGTTGCAATTAGAAGATTTCTTCGATGTAATTTTAAATTCCTTTGAATTATTTCAACAAAAACATCGTGTGATCACAGAGAGTTTCAGAGGGAGCTATAAATCTGATGAAGTAGATGATTTTCTGGAGGATATGAAATCTCAATTAGCAGAAGGTAGACGACTGCTACAAGATCAGACATTTACAGGTTGCTTGGTAGTCACAATTGCTGAACCCATGTGTTTAGCAGAAACTGAAAGATTTTTAGATAATTTAAAAACTCTCAAGATTCACTATACCGGAATTGTGATCAATCGCATCATCACAGATAGCGATATAAATTTAGACCGCTATGCAGAACAACAAAATTTGACCGATAAATTCTTAAAAATTGCCGGCAATCAACCCGTTTTCATTGTACCACAACAAGCAAAAGAACCATTAGGTTCCTTGGCATTGGATGACCTGGCACGACAAATTCAAAAAATTGACAGCGTCGAACTTTCTGCCCCGCCAGCAATTCAGTGGCCAAGTAGAATCCTCCCAAGCTTCAGTGACTTTGTAGCCGAAGGATGTCAACTAATTATTGTGGGGGGTAAAGGAGGAGTTGGTAAAACAACAGTTGCAGGAGCTTTAGGCTGGGGTTTAGCTAATCGTCATCCTCAACAAAAAATTCGGATAATTTCCATAGATCCTGCTCATTCCTTGGGCGATGCATTTGGACAAAAATTGGGACATCAAGCCTCATCATTGGCAACTAATTTGACCGGACAAGAAATTGATGCTGATGAAATATTAGATCAGTTTCGTACGGATTATCTTTGGGAATTAGCGGATATGATTAGTGGTGAAGGAACAGAAACTGATAGCACAATAGATATTGCTTATCTTCCGGGAGCTTGGCGACAAATTATGTCTCAAGCTTTACCAGGTATTGATGAGATACTGTCCCTAATCACTATTATGGACTTATTGGATAGTAACCAGCAAGACTTGATTATTTTAGATACTGCTCCCACAGGTCATCTGCTACAATTTTTGGCAATGCCATCTGCTTTAGGAGATTGGTTATCGTGGATATTTAAGTTATGGATAAAATACCAGAACGTTCTAGGTAGACTTGATTTAATTGGGCGGTTGCGGAATTTACGTCAACAAGTTGTCCAAGCCCAAAAGAAATTAAAAAACCCAAAGCATACGCAATTTGTGGGAGTAATTCAGGCAGAAGGTGCGATTATATCTGAACATATACGCCTAACAGCATCCCTGAAAGATATGGGAATCCAACAACGTTATGTAGTGCAAAATCGCTATACTCAAGAAATAGGAATTGACTCCAGCTTATTTCCCGAACAAACAATCATCCGCTTACCCAATTTACCTAGATCAGTAGAGCCAATTGCCCGTATTCAAGCAGCTGCAAATCTTTTATTTGACTTTGATTAATCAATATCAAATTTAAGCTGTATATATCCTAAAAAGATATATTTTCTCAATTCATTTTTCGAGGAATTTTATGAGTGATTTATTCAAGGGATTTGAGCAGTTTATAGAGTTGGTGAAAACTCTAGAAGAAAAAGTGGAAAATGGAGAAATTAAAACTGATGTGCAGTTTAACTCACGTTCATTAAGCAGTATTCCCAGAACGGGTAACATTCCCCGTACTAATAATAATACAACTAGTAATGTTGGTACTACTTCCATTCGTACCCCATCTTCCCCAGCACGTGATACAGGTGCATCTGACCCAAATGTACAACCTGAAGGTAATTTAGGTATAACCCTCAAAGATATTGGGGGATTGAACCAAGAACTCAAAGAACTCAAAGAACTGATTGCTATTCCTTTAAAACGCCCTGACCTGCTAGTTAAGTTAGGACTCGAACCTACACATGGGGTATTATTAGTAGGTCCTCCCGGTACTGGCAAAACACTCACAGCCCGTGCGTTAGCTGAAGAACTGGGGGTTAACTACATTGCCCTTGTTGGCCCTGAAGTCATCACCAAATATTATGGTGAAGCAGAGCAAAAACTGCGGGCTATTTTTGAAAAAGCTGCTAAAAATGCTCCCTGTATTATCTTTATTGACGAAATCGATAGCTTGGCCCCAGACCGTAGTGCAGTAGAAGGGGAAGTAGAAAAGCGTTTAGTTGCCCAACTATTGAGCCTCATGGATGGTTTCTCCCAAAACAAAGGGGTGATTTTACTGGGGGCTACTAATCGCCCTGATCATCTTGACCCAGCTCTACGCCGTCCTGGAAGATTCGACAGAGAAATTCAGTTTCGAGTTCCAGATATCAATGGGCGCAAAGAAATTCTGCAAGTCCTGACTCGTGCTATGCCCTTAGATGATTCAGTTGATCTGGAGTTTATTGCCGATCGCACCGTGGGATTTGTGGGGGCTGACTTAAAAGCTGTCTGTCAAAAAGCAGCATACACGGCTTTACGGCGTCAGGTTCCTTCCATTGATATGCAAATTCCAGAAGATATCGCGGTACAGCAATCTGATTTCTTGCAGGCTCTTAAGGAAATCAAACCAGCAGTACTTCGTAGCATGGAAGTTGAAGTTCCTCATGTGGAATGGGAAGATATTGGTGGCTTGGAAACCATAAAACAGACCTTGCGGGAATCTGTGGAAGGGGCTTTGTTGTACCCAGAACTTTACAAAGAAACAAAAGCCAGAGCGCCCAAGGGAATACTCTTGTGGGGTCCTCCGGGTACTGGGAAAACATTATTAGCCAAGGCTGTGGCTTCCCAAGCCCGAGCTAACTTTATTGGTATTAATGGACCAGATTTACTCAGCCGTTGGGTGGGAGCCAGTGAACAAGCAGTTAGGGAGTTATTTGCTAAGGCGCGACAAGCAGATCCCTGTGTAATATTTATCGATGAACTTGATACATTAGCTCCAGCACGGGGGACTTACACCGGTGATTCGGGAGTCAGTAACCGGGTAGTAGGACAATTACTCACGGAATTAGATGGTTTAGGAACTGGCGCAAATATTTTGGTAATTGGGGCTACAAATCGTCCTGATGCCATAGATCCTGCTCTGTTACGGGCAGGGCGGTTAGATTTACAATTAAAAGTAGATTTACCGAACTTAGATAGTCGGTGCAAGATTTTGCAAGTTTACAATCAAGGCAGACCTCTTTTAAATGTAGATTTGGAACACTGGGCTAAGGTGACAGAAGGTTGGAATGGTGCGGATTTAGTATTACTCTGCAATCAGGCCGCTGTAGAAGCAATTCGCCGCTTTAGGTCTCAAGGTGAAACAGATACTTCTGCCATCAAGATTACTGTTGGTGATTTCCAAGCTTCTTATGAAGCTTTAATCCAGCAACGTACAGTTTAATTCAACCTTAGCCAGGGGCAATAAATAAATGAATTGCCCCAACCCTCTGCTTAAAGAACTGCACAGGAGGTAAAAAACTATCTTTTGACTCCTGTACCATCAGGTGAGCAACGCCCACCCCAATTAATAATCTACCTCGTCGCTGCTGACATACCTAAAATATCCTCAAGTTTGGGCATATCTTCCACAGCAATAACTCGCCCTTCATCCTCAAAACCAGCAATTTGATCAAAGTTCAAATACCGATACAAATCATCAGCAAAAGGATGAATCTTTTTTGCCACAATATCTAAATATTCCGGCACTGTAGGAATGCGCCCCAGCAACGCACAAACGGCGGCTAACTCCGCAGAACCAAGGTAAACTCGCGCATCTTTACCCATGCGATTATTGAAGTTACGAGTCGAGGTTGAAAAAACAGTTGTCCCATCTGCAACTCGCGCCTGATTACCCATACATAAACTACATCCAGGCATTTCTGTACGTGCATTCGCCCCTTCAAAGATGTTATACACACCCTCTTGTTTGAGTTGGTGTTCATCCATACGGGTAGGCGGACAAATCCAGAGGCGAGTTTTCACAACACCTGCACCTTCTAACACTTTACCAGTGGCGCGATAATGACCGATATTGGTCATACAAGAACCAACAAAAACTTCTTGTACCGGGTCATTGGCAACCTCTGATAATAATTTCACATTATCAGGGTCATTAGGTGCAGCCACAATGGGTTCTGTGATTTCATTCAAATCAATGTCAATGATTTCTGCATACTCTGCATCTCCATCAGCTTCCATGAGCGTGGGGTTAGCTAACCATTCTTCCATTTTCGCCACCCGGCGCATAATGGTACGTGCATCGGTGTAACCCCTAGCTACCATATTCTTTAACAGGGTAACATTAGAACGCAGATATTCCGAAATTGTCTCAACACTCAGCTTAATTGTGCAACCAGCACAAGAACGTTCTGCGGAAGCATCGGTAAGTTCAAAGGCTTGTTCTACTTTCAAATTGGGTAAGCCTTCCATTTCCAGAATGCGCCCAGAAAAGATGTTTTTCTTGTTTTTCTTTTCTACGGTCAGCAAACCTTTTTGAATGGCCACGTAAGGAATAGCATTGACAATATCCCGTAAGGTGATACCCGGTTGTAATTCACCTTTGAACCTGACTAATACTGATTCTGGCATATCCAGGGGCATGACACCCAACGCACCCGCAAAGGCTACTAACCCAGAACCTGCGGGGAAGGAAATACCCAAGGGGAAGCGGGTATGGGAGTCGCCCCCTGTTCCCACGGTGTCAGGTAACAGCATCCGGTTTAACCAAGAGTGAATAATACCATCACCAGGACGTAAGGCCACACCACCACGCTGGGCAAAGAAATCTGGTAGTTCTTGGTGAGTTTTAATGTCTACGGGTTTGGGATAAGCCGCAGTGTGACAGAAACTCTGCATAACTAGGTCAGCACTAAAACCCAGACAGGCTAGTTCTTTTAATTCGTCCCTGGTCATGGGGCCTGTGGTATCCTGAGAACCAACGGTAGTCATCAGGGGTTCGCAAGATGTCCCCGGACGGACACCGGGTAAACCGCAAGCTTTACCCACCATTTTCTGGGCGAGGGTATAACCTTTGCCCGTATCATGGGGTGGTTGGGGACGAATAAATAAAGTGCTTGGTGATAAACCCAAGGCTTCCCGGGTTTTGTCGGTGAGGGTACGCCCAATGAGTAGGGGGATACGTCCACCAGCGCGGACTTCATCTAAGATGGTTTCCGGTTTGAGGGTGAAGGTGGAAATGACTTGGCCTGCTTGGTTGGTAATTTCGCCTTTGTAGGGATGGATGGTAATTACCATACCGGTTTCTAAGTTGCTGACATCGCATTGAATGGGCAAAGCACCTGCATCTTCAGCAGTGTTAAAGAAAATCGGTGCGATCGCACTACCTAAAATATAACCCCCGGCGCGTTTGTTGGGTACATAGGGGATATCATTTCCTAAATGCCACAATACCGAGTTAATGGCAGATTTGCGCGAGGAACCAGTACCCACCACATCGCCCACATAAGCCACAGGATGTCCTTTTTGCTTTAATTCGGCAATGGTTTCTAAACTCCCTGGTTGCCTTGATTCTAGCATGGCTAAGGCGTGTAAGGGAATATCCGGGCGGGTGGTGGCGTGGGTGGCGGGGGATAGGTCATCGGTGTTGGTTTCCCCAGGGACTTTAAATACTGTCACCGTAATCGCTTCTGCTAGTTTCTCACGACTGGTAAACCATTCGGCATTAGCCCAGGAGTCAATTACCTGCTTGGCGTAAGGATTACTTTGGGATAATTCCAAAACATCATGAAAGGCATCATACACCAAGAGAATTTTACTCAGGGCAGTAGCAGCGTGGGCTGCGATCGCTTCATCTCCGGTAATTTGCAGTAAATCAATTAAGGATTGAACATTGTATCCTCCTACCATAGTTCCCAGTAATTCTACTGCGGCGATGGGGGAAACTAAAGGACTGGTAATTTCGCCTTTAGCAATGGCTGTGATAAATCCCGCTTTCACATAAGCTGCTGCATCTACACCGGGGGGGACGCGATCGCGCAATAAATGTAATAATGTGTCTTCTTCACCTGCTGGCGGATTTTGCAACAATTCGCCAAGTTCTGCGGTTTGCTTCCCATCCAATGGTAAAGGGGGAATACCGAGTTGGGCGCGTTCCGCAACATGATGACGGTATTGTTCTAGCATTTTGGTGTTCTCCATTGGGATGTTCTCCCCTTAATTATGAAATATTTTTCCGCAAATCTTGGTTATAAAAGTTTACCTTAGTCTGATGGCTGAAAGCATGACTGTTAAATCCTTTTCAATAATTTCACCAAAATTATCAACTCAACATTACAAGATTGGTTATATAATATAAAGAATATGCGTTATTAACAAGTGTACTATTTATGTCCAATATACAACTCTCAGCATTTCAAGTAACTCAAAACAATATAAAAATGCTTTTATTTATCACTACTGCTCAAATGATTTATGAGCGTTTTGATGTGTCTCGCAGAATATCTGATAAAACATTAGGATACCAACGCTCATTTTCTAAACCCCGAATCAAAGAAATAAAAAATTATATTGAACAAGAACAAGGTATTATACCTAATTCAATTCTGGTCAACATTGATGAAGGTAAATTTTCTTATATAGAAAATGAGAATTTACTAAATTTAGAAAATACAGGATCTCTAGGGCTGATTATAGATGGTCAGCATCGAGTCAAAGGTTGTTATGACGCTGACCCTGACTTTCCATTAATGGTAGTTGCAACTTTGGGATTATCTGTTAAAGATCAGGCTCGACTTTTTATCAAAATTAATAAAACTCAAAAAGGTGTTCCTGCATCTCTTTATTTAGACTTACTTAATTTGTTAGAAGGAGATATTCAAAATTTTGATGAAGAAGGAGTTACAGCAGAAAGAAGAGCAACAGAAATTGCGACTAGATTAAATGAAACAGACGAAAGTCCTTTATATGAATTAATCAGAAGAACAGGAGATGCAGGAATCGGGATATCTTTAAGTGAATTTGTTACTCAAGCTAAGGATTATGTAGAACCCAGAACAGGAAAACTTGCTAACTTAGGTTTTGAACAACAATATAAAGCTTTTGAAATTTATTTCCGTTCTGTTAAAGCAGTATTTTTGGATCAATGGGATGATCCTAAATCATACATTTTAAAAACAGTTGGATTTGGTGGTCTCATGAAAGCATTTTATGAAATTTTTAATTTGGTTGTGCAAAAAAATCAAATTTTTAATACTGAAAATACAATTAAACTCCTTCAACTAATTCAAGATTTTAAATTTGATAGAGATAACTTACCAAGTGGGGGAGGATTTAAGGCGCAAGAAAAAGTCGGTGAAATAATGGTTAGCCGCCTCAAAAATGCCGTTAGAGAAGATTTTGGGGTGATGATTGGAGATTAGAAAGGGTGTCGTTAAATTTTGAAGAAATTGCGATTGCTTTTACTAAATGTAATGGTGATGCTAAAGTCTCTTTTAAAGACTATTTGACTAATTTATATAAATCTAAAGAAGATTATGAAACAGGATTTATAATTTCCGATGTTAATAATTATATATTGACGGATATTGAAAAACTTTTATCCAAAGCAGTTTTAAATATTTGTAGTAGTGACAATTTGATAAAACAAGGCTATTTTAGTTGGGGTTTTGTTACTTCATATTATGCTAACTTTTTTTTAGTCCAAGGTTTAAATAGAACACAACTTAGCTTTACAACTTGGGTCTCTAGGTCTGTAAATTGTCATGGTAAAGATTATCTCAAGAAAAATATCTATATAAAAGCTATTGCTAATTCAACAGATGAACATCAAAGACAGTTCCAACGATTCTTTGAAAACTTTAAGCATTTTAGAAGTCGTAGTGGAATTGATAGGTTTTGGAATATAGGAATTCAACCTTTTGAATTAGGAAATGAATCTGAAATAAGAAATAAAATTAATTACGAAATTTATCCTGATGCTTTTTATGAGCTAGATTTAGATGTTCAAGATTTTAATAAAATTATTCAAGAAAATGAAATATCTCCATTTAAGCAAGATAACCAAAAATCAAGAATAATTAATTATTCTCGCCAAAATTTAAAGTTAGCTATGGCAAGATTAAGAATGTTAACTTATATTTTAAATATTATTGCTATCAGAAATAGAGAATATCAAAGTTATTATCAAAGGAACATGAAAAATAGATTAAAAGCTATTGAACTAAAATATCCTCATGTTAGCCAATGGATTCAGAGAGAATTTCAGAACTGGTTGATTTTTGACTCAGAACTTGTAGACAAAGATGAAGTTTAATCAAAATACTAATATTTTCGTTTGAGTTGGGCAACAAAAATTACCTTACCTGACTCTATATTGTTTTTCGCTTTAGAAAATTATTCTTTAAAACCAGAAATTATCAATGATTCCACTGTGTCATGATTATCTTCTCTTTCTGCTAAATATGCCAACAAATCAGCCGCCACTAATAGTCTTTCAGGTGACAGTTGATTAACATATTGTTTGATCCGTTGACGAATTTATGCTTTCTTCATAAAGAACTCTATCATATTTTGTTAAAATTATAGCGTAAATCACTTTTTTATTTGGGTTTGTGTGAGGCGAGTTCGTTCTTTGAGGTATGATCAATCTGGCTCTGATGATGGATTCGCTAGACTACAATAGGAACCTTTGAATTTTTTTTGGTTGTCCGGTGAGTCTATTTATCAGATAAAATAAATAACTTGTCCGTTGCATCCCCTGATTTTCTATATGTCCAACACTTACAACGTTGAAATTCACCACCAAGGCAAAACTCATACTTTACAAGTTCCTGAAAATCAAACAATCTTATCAGTAGCCGATGCTGCTGGTCTAGATTTGCCTAGTTCTTGTCATGCAGGAGTTTGTACTACTTGCGCTGGTCAAATTACTGAAGGAATCGTAGATCAAACAGATGGGATGGGCGTGAGTCCAGAACTACAACAACAAGGTTACGCCTTGCTATGTGTTGCTTATCCCCGTTCTGACTTGAAAGTGGAAACCGAAAAGGAAGAAATAGTTTATCAGCTGCAATTTGGTAAAGACCAATAGATAAGTTATGTTATCAGTTATCAGTACTATGAACTTATTTGATAACTGGTAACTGATATCAGTTATTATAGAAACTGGAAATATCAAAGATTTAGCACAATGACAACCCATTTTATTACCGCAGAAGTTGATTTACAAGCAACTCCTACTGAGTTGGAAACAGCAATTACAGCGGAATTGCAAAAACAAGGTGAACCCCTGCGTTGGGCGATTACTTCTGTAGATCAAGCACAGCAAAAAGCTGTTGTTGAAGCTGTTGTCACTTTGGACTGTGCATCAGTCGAGTGAATCAACGACCCTATACAGCAATTTTAATTATACCTACTGGGGTGGGGGCAGCCATTGGCGGTTATGCTGGTGATGGTTTACCTGTAGCTAGAGTTATATCACAGGTGTGCGATCGCCTCATCACTCACCCCAATGTCCTCAACGGTGCAAGTTTGTATTGGAACTTCCCCAACACCCTGTATGTGGAAGGTTACGGACTTGACAAATTCGCCTCTGGATGCTGGGGTTTACGTCCCGTGCGTAATAATAAGATAGGGTTACTTTTAGACCAAGGGATTGAACCAGAGTTACGGCTCAGACACCTACAAGCAGCCGATGCAGCCAGAGCTACCCTGGGTTTAACCCTTACAGAATATGTAATTACTGACGCACCACTGAAAATAGAATTACGGATATCTAAGTCAGGAGCCAGTTGGGGAACTATTGGCAACCCTGACAGTCTCCTCAGAGGGGCAGAAATATTAATTAACAAAGCCGGCGCAGAAGCGATCGCCGTTGTCGCCCGTTTCCCCGATGACATGGATGAGGAAGCAGTACAAAACTACCGTCATGGCAAAGGAGTAGACCCCTTAGCGGGTGCGGAAGCAGTAATTAGCCATTTAATCGTGCGCACCTTCCAAATACCCTGCGCCCACGCTCCAGCCTTAGCAACCGCACCCCCAGACCCCTATTTATCACCTCGTTCTGCAGCCGAAGAATTAGGTTATACTTTTTTACCATGTGTACTTGTGGGTTTAAGTCGCGCCCCCCAATTTATTACAGAAAAACAGCCAACTACATCTTTACCAGATGATATTTGGGCTGATGAAGTAGATGCAGCCATCGTACCTGCAAATGCTTGTGGTAGTAGTGCCTTAATCAGCTTAAATCAAAAGCCATGCCAAATTATTACCGTGGCAGAAAATCAAACCCTGATCCAGGTTCCTGCCCAAGCTTTAGGAATCACAGCCATACAGGTAAACTCATATTTAGAGGCAGTAGGTGTAATAGTAGCCCATAAAGCCGGCATCAATCCCGCCGCCCTCAGTCCCGAAATATCCTCATTGAAGCCAGTAATTACAAATCGTGGTTGAACAACAAAATCAAGAACCAGAAATTCCATACTTAACACGCACCCAAGTATTAGTAGCTATGGGGGTGACTGCAATTGTGTTGTGGATAGTCGCCAGAGTGTGGTTAACCTATGGCGATGTTTACTTATTAAGATGGTACTGGTCAGCAAAAGATTTACTCTTAGGCTTAGGGCTAGGTTTAATCATCGCGGCCTTAAGTGCTTTAGCTTATCGCATTTATCCTCCCTACCGTGAAAGCGCAGACTATTACCTCAACATAGTCATCAAGCCCTTAGCTTTACCCGACCTAATCTGGCTAGGCTTACTCCCGGCCTTAAGTGAAGAACTTTTATTTCGGGGAGTGATGCTACCAGCCCTAGGCTTAGATAATGTAGCCGTAATTGTATCTAGTCTGGCCTTTGGTATTTTACATCTAAGTGGACCCCAACAATGGCCCTATGTAATTTGGGCAACTATCATTGGCTTAATGCTGGGGTTTAGCGCCTTGCTTACTGGTAACTTGTTAGTGCCAATTATTGCCCACATGATCACAAATTGGATTTCTGGCTTTTTCTGGAAATTCCGCCAAACCAAAATGGATCAAACATAATCTACTCAAATGAGTATTTATCTGTGTTCATCTGTGGTTCAATTCGACCTAAGTTAAGATATTACGTGTGGCGCTTGTACCAGTTACCTACCTTTGCGCCGCCAGTGCGATCGCCTGTGGTAAAATAATATGTTCCTGAATTTGAATCCTAGCGTGGAGTGTTTCCACTGTATCCTCAGGTAATACTGGCACCGCGGCTTGGATTAATATCGGACCACTGTCTACTTCCAAACAAACTAAATGTACAGTACAGCCAGTAATTTTTACTCCAGATGCTAAAGCCTGTTCTACGGCATTAATGCCTTTAAAACTAGGCAGTAAACTGGGGTGAATATTAATAATTTTGTCTGTAAAAGCATCAATTAACACTGGTGTCACCAAACGCATCCAGCCAGCCATAATCACCCAATCGATATCATACTGCTGCAAAGTCTTGACAATTGCACCATCAAATGCTTCGCGGTTGCGGTAGTCACGGTGATTTAATAATACAGCGTCCACCCCCCGATTAGCCGCCCGTATGGCAGCTTTGGCTAAGGGGTTATTATAAATTAAAACCTCAATTTGAGCGTTTAATTGCTCATCTGCGATCGCTTGGGCAATCGCTTCAAAATTACTGCCACTACCAGAAGCCATAATCCCTAATTTTAAAGGCTGACTGAGTGATAAAAGGCGTTTACTAATACTGGGAGCAACCAGGCTAAAGGTAGAATCAAGGCCAAGAGTCATAACAGCAAAGAGGAAAAATGATAAATGCCAAAAACATATACTAAGTCCTGGTTAGATAATGATACCTTTGCGGCTTGGATTTTTTTGTCTCCCGCCCTGATTTTACTGACCATCTTCATCATTTGGCCCATCGCTTATTTGTTCTACCTCAGTTTTACTGCTGGTAGTTTCACCTCCGCAGGTACTACTTGGGTAGGTTTAAGGAATTATTGGCGCTTGCTACTGACCCAAGATTTTTGGCAAGTCTTAGGTAACACAATTTATTTTACCGTTGCCACGGTCATTCCCAGTTTAGTTATTCCTTTGGGGCTAGCAGTACTATTAGACAAATCCCTGGCGCTGCGGGGACTGCTCAGGAGTGCCTATTTTCTGCCTTCCATTATCTCTCTTGTCGCCGCTGGTTTAGGTTTTCGCTGGTTATTTCAAACAACTGGCCCCGTCAACGGATTTTTAGACTTACTGGGCATTGTACCCATTCCCTGGTTAAGTAGCACAGTTTGGGCTATGCCAGTATTAATTATTTTGAGTATCTGGAAACAACTCGGTTTTAATATGGTAGTATTTTTAGCCGGGTTGCAAGCAATCCCCCGCAGTCGCTATGAAGCAGCAGAACTAGATGGGGCTAATGCTTGGCAACAGTTCCGGCACGTTACCCTACCGGGACTACAACCTACTATAATATTTGCCATAGTTACTACAGCAATTTTTACATTGCGAAGTTTTGAGCAGGTTTATGTAATTACCGGCGGTGGTCCCCTCAATACTACTAACTTGTTGGTTTACTACATTTACCAAGAAGCTTTCGCTCAATTTGATTTTGGCTACGCTGCAGCCGCAGCTACAGTATTGTTAGCTTTTACTTTGGTGTTCGTTTATTTGCAGTTACGAACTTGGGGGGATGATTAAACCACAGCCAAAACCCCATTCCCTCAACGCTTGGCTGGTACTTCATCCGCAATAAATTTACTCAGGCGATCGCATTCAATTTCTGCAACTGTATTTTTTACCTCTACCTGTCCGAGACTCACGGGAGTTCTGGTAGATACTGCTATTGGTTCAATCCGACAAGATTTTTGTAAAAAATAGCCCTTGGGGTCTGAACTAGGTCCGAGCCAGATACTGAGTAAATCTAATCTATATCCAGATGGAATATTAGCTACGCGCGCATCCGTACTCCATAATTTACTTTCCTCATATTGTCCTAGTTTCTCATTGATGACTTGATTACCTAAGTTGCTTACTTCATTTGTTGCATCTAGTAACCATCTTTCCACTTGTGACCAAGGTGTTTTATTTAATTGTTGTTCTACTTTTATTTGTATACCATCGAGTATATTTACACCATTTTCTGGTATCCGGTTTTTTTCTGTTGTTTCTGCTTCTGCAATTCTCACCACAAAGCTACTACGCTCAAAATTATCTGTCAGTAGGGTAGGATATTGTGTTAACCAATTATCCATGACAAAGTAAAACTGAATCCAGCAACTAATTAACATACAACTAGCCACCAGAACTATGATTTTTTCCCGAACTTCTGGTTTAGGAATTTTTGCTGTAGTCTTGGTTTCTGTACCTTCAATAAACTCTGGAATCGCTGTAATTATTCCCGATATTGTTGGCCAGAGAACAACAGTTCTAGGTGTAATTACATCCTCTGGATGACCAAAGGCGAAAGTACTAACTAAAAACCCGGTTATTACTGCTCCCACTGGCATAAAAGTACCAGGAACTCTTAAAGGATCATCAGTTGTATACCAGGCAGTACCAGCAATTAAAAACAACCACCCTAAAAATGCAATTATAATTTGCACATAACCTACAGCTAGCAGTGAAAGTCCCCAAGAATAAAAACTCAAGTAAATTAATGTCTGCCAGGAATAAGCTTTCTTTGGCACAAATAACTTTCTAGTTCCCTCAAAAATCCCGACAATAAATTGAAAAAGTAGTAAAACATCTTTAAATAAGGTTTGCATCCTTCACTCCTCTTATATGTTCAAAATTATACAACTGCTTG
The DNA here is from genome assembly GCF_028331085.1 of Anabaena sp. CS-542/02. Classification (NCBI taxonomy): domain Bacteria; kingdom Bacillati; phylum Cyanobacteriota; class Cyanophyceae; order Nostocales; family Nostocaceae; genus Anabaena; species Anabaena sp. CS-542/02. The sequence continues at coordinate 26,358 of NZ_JAQMTM010000143.1, read as the reverse complement.
AGTTTTACTTCCTGCTCAAAAATATAATGATGGTAATGACACTGTAACTCAGTGAGTTCGCGATTAATATACTGGTAACTAGATTTGTATTTTGTAATCTAGCAATGCTGGTCACCCGCCATTTTAAGCGACTATTATCTTGTGTTTTTGTATAGATATTTATCAAGTCTTCTTTTAATGAGAGTATGAGAAACCTCAAAAGAAAGAACTTCATGAAAAAGGTAAAGAAGAAGATTGTAAAAGCCGTGAAAATAAGAACGCCCTGACTAGCTTCTGATCTAAAAGTATTAAAAAATATGTAACTTATTAATTCTGACTTTAAATTGATGGGTAATACTGGTTCTAGTAAAAAAAATATCACCCAACCAATAGTACTGGAAAGGAGATTTATAGATATGGCGTAAAAAGTACTAGTTTTTTTGTCGAATTTTAGCCTTTGGTTGAAAACGTATGCTTCTATAGGAATGGCGGTTAGTAAAAATAAAAATCCAAACAAAACTGCACCGAGGGGTAGGATTTTAGGAGTTGTGAGATTTTCAAGTCCAAGCATAAATTATCGATTTGGATAGGTGTAATTAGGGCAATGATCCGGTAGTTATCCTGGTCTGCCAGTATAACCTGATTTATTCTGGAGTAGGTAAGTCCTATGCAATTTGAGAGTGGATAAAGTAGGAATACCTATGCAGCAAGAATCACCAGGCATACAAGAGTGGTTAGTATTAAATTGTACTTTAATATAAGTAGAGCAGCGTTATGGTAAAATTTTGGATATTCCCACGTTACAGCTTTTCAAGAAATGACAAGGAACGGCATCGGTATTCGCACAGCGCAAGTGCGTCCTGAACGGCTCACAGGTCAAATTCACATCTACGACGGTGTGGGTAAAGGTAAGTCCCAAGCAGCTTTAGGGGTAGTTTTGCGCTCAATTGGCTTGGGAATCAATACACCGGGGGATTCCAGCCGCGTTTTACTGTTGCGGTTTTTAAAAGGGCCAGAACGGGATTATGACGAGGACGGAGCGATCGCAGCTTTACAGAGGGGTTTTCCCCATTTAATTGATCAGGTTCGCACCGGGAGAGCCGAATTTTTTGGACATGAGGAAATCATCTCTTTCGACCGAGAAGAAGCGGCGCGGGGTTGGGATGTAGCCAAAGGAGCCATTGCCTCTGGTTTATATTCCGTTGTAGTATTAGATGAAATTAACCCGGTTTTAGATTTGGGTTTACTAGGGGTGGATGAGGTAGTACGGACATTGAAATCTAAACCCCAAGAATTAGAAATCATCGCTACTGGACGCGCTGCACCCCAAGCTTTACTTGATATTGCCGATTTACACTCGGAAATGAAACCCCAAGACCACCCCATAGCCAAAGAACTTTTTCTGGATGGTATTGAAATTTATACCGGCGCTGGCAAGGGTAAATCTACGAGCGCATTAGGTAAAGCATTACAGGCAATAGGTAGGGGAATTAATCACCCAGGCTCTACACGTGTATTAATTATGCAATGGCTCAAAGGTGGAAGTGGCTACACGGAAGACTCGGCCATCGCAGCTTTACAGCAATCATATCCAGAAGTAGTAGATCATCAACGCTGCGGTCGAGATGCAATCGTGTGGCGCAATTCTCGCCAGGAATTGGACTATGTAGAAGCAGAAAGAGGATGGGAAATTGCTAAAACCGCCATCGCTTCGGGACTCTACAAAACCATCATTCTTGATGAACTTAACCCCACAGTAGACCTAGAATTACTTCCGGTTGAACCCATAGTTCAAGCATTACTTCGCAAACCCCGGGATACCGAGGTTATTATTACTGGTCGCTGTCAACAACAACCCGCCTACTTTGATTTAGCTAGCGTTCACTCTGAGGTATACTGTCACAAACATTATGCGAATCAAGGTGTAGAACTAAAGCGGGGGGTAGATTTTTAAGTCATGGAGAACAGCAATTTACTGGATTTAATCACCGGAGGAGTTGCGATCGCTATTCTGTTGGGTGGTATGTTAATGATGTTTACTACGGTATTTACCACTAAGAAAGGTAAAAAATAGGGTCATTATGCTCCTCAAACCCGAAGAAAGGCAAAAATTAGACAACACAGACGACCAGGTATTTTACGACTATCCCCGCTTCGTCACCCATGTAGATGAGGGATTTATTCAACAGCTAACGGATTTATATCGCGATCGCCTGCGCCCTGACACGCGTATATTGGACATGATGAGCAGTTGGGTATCCCACCTACCAGCAGAGATGGAATTTAGCCATATTGAGGGACATGGACTCAACGCCGAGGAATTAGCACGTAATCGTCGTTTAAATCATTACTTTGTCCAAAATTTGAATCAGCATCCCCAACTACCCCTACCAGACCAAAGTTTTGATGCGGTTCTCAATTGTGTTTCTGTGCAATATATACAATATCCAGAGGCCATATTTTCAGAAATTTATCGTATCCTTAAACCTAGTGGTGTAGCAATTATCAGCTTTTCTAACCGGATGTTTTTTCAAAAAGCGATTCAAGCTTGGCGAGATGCTTCCGAACCCGCTAGGGTTGAATTAGTGAAGCAGTACTTCACCTCAGTACCGGGATTTACAGTTCCAGAGGTAATTGTGAATAAATCCACAGTGCCAGATTTTTTACAGTGGTTAGGTGCTGGTGGTGGAGATCCATTTTATGCTGTCATAGCACACCGCATTGCTGAAATTTGAAACATCAGGAACAAACAATGAATTTCCCTCGCGTGTCTAAAATTTTTGCTGGGTTGTTAATATCAGTATTAATACTAGCGACAGCCTGTACTCCCGCAGAACCCGGACGTTTTGACCAGGTACAGCAGGAAAGTACTCAGCAAAAACGAGGTCAAGCAGTTCTAGAAACTGCTACTCAAGGGGGAGAATTTAATAAATTCTTTCCCGTACCTAGTGATGGTTACCAAAGAGTATTTACCCAGGAGAAAAAAGGTTTTGCTGAAGCTAAATTAAAGAAAGATGGTCAAGATGTAGCTATGTTAGCTATTTCTGACACCAGCAGCACACCAGCAACAGCGGCCAGCTACTCTAATAGCACTATGACAATTGCTGGTTATCCCGGGCGGGAAATTGGCCAGACTCAAACAGCAATATTGATAAATAATCGTTACCAAGTAAAAGTATTATCCCGCGATCCATCATTTACCGCCAGCGATCGCGCAGATTGGATAGAGAAATTTAATCTTGATGGTCTAGCTAAATTGAACTAGGAGATTTTTGTGAACAAACCAATTTTTGAGTTAGTTGATGAACTTCCAACTAGCGGGTTAACGGTTTCCATGTTAAATTCCCTAGATTTTGTAGTTCCTGGTGAGTGGCAAAATACTGTGGGGTTTGTCAATACCATTAAAAATGTGACTGGGGAAACTGATGAAGATTTAATTCAACAAATTGGGGAAAGGGCGATATACCTGTACAATGACAGATCCCAAGGATACCAACGGGCTATGTGGCTTTATCAAACTGTGGACAGGACAGATACAGCCCTAGGTACAGCAGCATTAGCTAACAAGGTCGGTGAAAAAATACCTCTGTTGGGTTTTTTAAACAAGATCACCCCCAAAGCCGATAAAGCCCAAACTATTGATTTGTGCCTAAAATTAGTAGTAGAGTTAGTAGCATTCTGCCAAATTAATGGGATTCCGGGGGACAGCATCGGCGATTTTGTCGCTTCTTTGGGTGAGTATGCTGGTGAGTCCCTGATTCGCATGGTAGCTTTAGTTTGTGTCGATGGGTTATTACCCCTAGGTCCAGACTTCATTTACAAAGCATTATCTGCACTCAATCAAATGAATCCCCAGGAATTAGCGCAAAACTCGACTTTCCAAGGTATTCAAGATGCGATTCCCGGTAACAATGTTGGTAGTAAGTTAAACTTCATTGGCGAAAGCTTTGACTCCGTTAAAGGTTGGATGGGTGGGTTAGTTACCCAAAATAATTTAACGCCACAAACAATAGTTGGCAATTTGCAAAATTTTGTGCAACTGGCCGATGATAAGTTAGATTATCTGGCAGCTTTTCTAGATGTAGCTACCAATTACTATGAACACACAGGTACTCAAACCTTGGCAAGACGATTGATTTCCCGCGCTGTAGCCGAGATTTAACCCATTCCATCGGGTGGAGTCCCTCACATCGGTAATTTTAAATTGGAAGCGATGGCCGAAAAGTAAGCTTGAAAAATTGCTAAATTTTCCAGTTGCTCAAATTTACCTGTAACAGAGTCAGCGCCAAAAGCTGTAGTCATCACGTAAATAGCCGTACCGTCGAAGGTGACATGACTAATATGTAACTCTTCCACTCCACCCTCTGGACTGAGTCCCACAAACCCGTAGCGTATTCCCTGGAGCTTACCAACTAATGCGGGTTGTGGTGGGTAAGCTGAGAAAATAATTTTGTTTCCATAGATATCCCTGCGGTCTTTGACAAAACTAGCGTTGAAATCAGCCACCCAAGTCTGGAGTGCAATTAATAACTTGTTTTGGTAATCAGGACTTTGGTAATCTAGCTGAGAACCCAGGGGAATACCCGCGTCTGTGAGATTTTTTTGAAATTTTTGATTTTCTTTCACCGGATAAACTCCGATTTCCACAGTACCCAAAAGTTTCCCTTGGGAAGAAACGCACAGCAGGGAGGGGTTTACCTGACAAGGGACAACTTCCCAGCCCTTGGGTGTAGGTGTTTTACCCAAAATTTTCTGCCAAGTATTTCCTTCCATGGTACTAGAAGTAATTCCAGTAGTGGTTTGAGAAGGAGTGCTGTGAGTTGTCTGTACTACAGAATTGGGATTTTCTACTACCTCAGTAGAAAAATTAGGGAGAATAGTTTTTACTCCCACCGGGGTTAAAGCTAATAAAATAGCACCGAGAACAAGATGATAAACGCGCAACATTTTTCCTGATAATCTTGAGCCAAAACTTGCCGAGTAATTATATTCACCACACCTTGTAAATATAAAAGATATATATATATATTTATGGCTATTAGTTCCGCCAATGCTTAAAGATGTCTAATCATCTTATAGGTTGAGCAAAAATCATATTATCAGTCTAATCACTTTGCCAAAGTGATACAAAAATATATATACATTACCATAATAATCATATCCCCCCCAACATAAAGTAAATTTACAATGGGGGGGGACTTAGGGTCATTTGGGAACTACTAAGGCAATGTTAGGGATTAGTAGCGTCCACCGCCACCGCCACCGCCACCGCCACGACGGTTACCCCCCCAGTTACCGCCGCCACCACCACGAGGGGAACTTCTTTCCTCACGGGGTTTAGCTTTGTTCACTTTTAAATCACGTCCCATCCACTCAGCACCATCAAGAGCCTCGATGGCGGCTGTTTCCTCTGCGTCTGATTCCATCTCTACAAAGGCAAAGCCACGGGGACGACCTGTTTCCCGGTCGGTGGGTAACTGAACACGATTAACCTTTCCATATTCCTGAAAAGCCTGCTTCAGGTCTTCTTCTGTCACCTGATAGGATAAATTGCCGACGTAAATTGACATAGAATGTCTCCGAATTCCGAGAAGTGTAGAGAGTTAGATTCGGAGAGGCGCTTTTTAGAAACCAAAAGGAGTTACTCCACCGAAAATAATCTTTATACCCACGAATATAGCACAGCATTTTTAAATCTTCTCAGGTTCATTCAGTTCATAGCTTTTAAGTTTAAGAATGGTACTTTTTTACTCACAGAGGGTAGTAAAAACTTAACTTTGACAGTCTGTCATTAACTTTTCTGCCGTCTCACATAGCTGTTGATGATGTTCGCCATTACTCGCCAGCAAACCACCCCACTGATTAATATCTTGGGTGTTGTATTGCAACAAACTGCCATCGAAGTGAGTAAACTTACCACCAGCTTCTGTTAAAATTAGTTCAGGGGCTGCTATATCCCAGTCCTTAGGGGCCGATTTACCGGAAAGGGAAATATAAATATCCGCCTGTTTTTCGAGGATTGTGGCAATTTTGCAACCTACACTACCAACAGATTTCTGATTTTGACAAGGTAAATTTTGTAATAAATAATCTAAAGGTTCATTGCGGTGAGAGCGACTGACAACTACAGTTAAATCTTCTATAGGCTTACCGGAAGAGACCTGTATAGGAAAACATTGGTCACGGGTGGCGACAAAAGTACCCCCTCCCTTAGTCGCAAAGTATAACTTTTCAGCTTCCGGAATCGCAACTACAGCTAAAACTGGACGTGATTCCTGGACTAAGGCGATGTGAATCGCATAATCGCCAGTTTTTTGAATAAAATCTCGAGTACCATCTAAGGGGTCAATAATCCAAACCCATGGAGATGATTGCTTAGTGAGCGGTGATTGATAGGTCTCCTCGCTGATATAGGCAAAATCTTGATTACCTAAAGCCCCTTGTAGCTCCTGGATAATATATCGACTCACTGCCACATCTGCAACAGTTACAGGCTCATTGTGTTTGTACTGTATATCAAGATCGGTATTTTTGGCAGTGCCATGATAATAAGACCTGAGTAGATCACAAGCACCCCAACTAACTTCAAGAGCGATCGCCAATATTGCTTGTAAGTCCTTCATTCCCCCCTCTTCATCTGTGTTCATCTGTGTTCATCTGTGGACAATTCCGAAACATCCATCCACCGACGAGTACCAAAAAAACGACAAGAATCAGCCGAAATTGTCGCAGATACTGCCAGCGCATCCATAAAACTGCCCTCTAAAATATAATGACAGAAAGCACCGTGAAAAATATCTCCCGCTCCCAGCGTATCAACAGATGGAACCTGAGGGACATCCACAACACCCATTCCAGTAGAACATAAATATGTAATGGGTTTCTCCCCGTGAGTAATAGCAATGTAGGGAATATTAAATTTACTCAGGTAAGTCAACACCTCAGCCTCGGTGTTGGAGTCAGGGGGATAGAAATTAGCCGAACACAGGGCATAATCAACAAAAGGTAAAACTTCCTCAAATCCTGGTTTCCAACTACCACCATCAATGACTACTGGGATATTTTCAGCTTTAGCCATTGCCGCTATGCTTAGACCGACGGCCATTTGATGCCCATCAATTAATACAATATCAATATCTTGTAAAATATTTGCTGGGATAGATCCACTATTAGCTTGAGTTTTGGCTGCATTGAGAGAAATTACAGCTCTTTCACCTGTGCTTTGGGTGATAATAATGGAAGATACAGGTGGTGCTGTAGTCATACTAGGCTGAAGATCAGCGATCGCCACTTGATACTTTGCCAAATCTCCCCGAATCAGTTGGGTCATGGGATGACAACCCAGCACCCCCAAAACTTGAGTTTGATTACCTAAATAACTAAAGGTGACAGCTGCATTGGTAGCCGGTCCACCAGCTGCTAAAGTATAGTCAGTAGCGACAATTTTCTGATTATTTCTAGGGGTAGAATCAGCGAGGTAAATTAAATCCAAAGTCATTAAACCCACAAATAAACCCCGGTGGGATCTGAGATTATTCATGTGTGTCACCTAACGCTAATTTTTTTTTTACTCATGCAGACTGAACCCAAACCAGGAACACTTTACATTGTTGCTACACCCATTGGCAACCTGGAAGATATGACTTTTCGGGGGGTGCGCATTTTGCAAACAGTAAATTTAATCGCAGCTGAAGACACTCGCCACACTGGGAAACTATTACAGCATTTTCAAATTAAAACCCCTCAAATAAGTTACCATGAACACAATCGCCAAAGCCGTATCCCGGAATTATTAGAGTATATGGCAAATGGCCAGGCCATAGCTCTGGTGAGTGATGCGGGAATGCCGGGCATTTCTGATCCTGGTTATGAACTGGTGATAGCTTGTATTGATGCAGGAATAACAGTCGTGCCAATTCCAGGGGCCAGTGCGGTGATTACCGCTTTAAGTGCAGCTGGGCTACCTACAGATAGATTTGTGTTTGAAGGCTTTCTTCCAGCTAAAGCAGCAAAACGGCGGGAGTATTTAGAGTCTCTTCAGACGGAATCCCGCACCCTAATTTTCTATGAATCTCCCTATCGGTTGCAAGAAAGTTTACAAGACTTGGCAACAGTTTGGGGTGGCGATCGCCAGATTGTGCTGGCACGGGAGTTAACTAAATTATACGAAGAATTTTGGCGGGGAACCATTGCCGAAGCTATCGCCCATTACAGCCAGCGTGAACCCCAAGGCGAATATACCCTAGTTTTGGCCGGAAATCCCCCCGTCCATCCCCAATTAACAGAGGAACAACTCAAAGCTGAATTACTTCAGATCATGACTCAGGGAATATCGCGATCGCAAGCTAGCCGGCAATTAGCAAAAATTACCTCTCTTCCTCGCCGTCAGCTGTATCAACTAGCCCTTTCTCTGGGCAATGATAACGAGCAATGATCATACCATAGATTTGGTGATTTAACAACTGTATATTCAGTGTAATTACAATTAATTAACTCAAATACAAATTTAATAAATTGCCCCTAATGCCGACTGTACCTTGGGATGTTTGCCTGAGTTTGAGGCTAAAATTGCAGTGGAAAGTATTGATTATGAGGATGCGGTAAGAATGACCCAAGTCGTTCTAGGAGAAAACGAAGGTATTGATTCAGCTTTGCGTCGGTTTAAACGTCAGGTGTCTAAAGCTGGTATATTAGCTGATGTCAAGTTTCATCGCCACTTTGAAACACCTCTAGAAAAGCGCAAACGTAAGGCGGTATCAGCTAGACGTAAGCGAAGGTTTTAATAAACCTATTTAGGCTTGACCTAACATCAGCAATAATACATTGCCTTAATTATTACATAAAATTTTTGGATATACCCCACCACATCTCAGAGGTGAGGGTATATTATTTTCACGGAGTTTATGGATAGACTGGGATATTGTGGCTATTACAACGATTCATGGCCTTTTCTACTCCCTGTTTCAGGCTAAATTCTACACACTCAACCACAAACTGAAGCACAAGAGATATCAGTTGACTTTCATCTGCAGAAAACTTGCCTAAAACATGAGAGATTGATTCAGACTTATCGCTATTACTACCATCATTGGGTTTACCAATGCCGATGCGTAAACGCGGGAAGTTTTGGGTGTTAAGGTGGGAAATTGTACTCTTCATCCCATTGTGTCCCCCGGCCGAACCAGACAAGCGCAAACGAGTTTTACCCAAAGGTAAATCCATATCGTCATAAATCACCAGCACAGACTCAGGAGGTAATTTATACCAACTAGTCACAGCTTGAATGGACTGTCCAGAGCGATTCATATAAGTTAAAGGTTTGAGTAAGCGGACTTTACCCCTACCCGGGGCTATTCCCTCGCCATACTCACCCTGAAACTTGCGATTTTCCCCTAAAGGAATTTGCCAAGCACGAGACAGTGCATCTATAGCAGCAAAGCCAACATTATGGCGTGTTTGGTCGTACTTAGGCTCAGGATTTCCCAACCCGACAATTAGTTGGGGAATCACCAGAGATGGTTTCGTAACACTTTCTGTCATTATGCCTTAAATCAATTTTTTGGCTAGTCCTTCCCTAACTGATTGGGGAGGAACCGGCCGCATCCTGTTCAGATTTAGTGGCTTCGAGTTGCTTGGGTTCGATTTGTGCGGAAGTTTTCACAGCCTGTTCTATTTGTTCAGCTTCCCGTTTAAACTCGTTTTGAAACTCACTAGAAGCTTCTTGAAAACCCCGCACTGCTTTACCGAGACTACGACCAATTTCTGGTAACTTCTTGGGACCAAAAATCAACAAAGCCACTACCATAATGAGACCCATTTCCGGCAGACCGATACCAAATATATTCACGCCCTTTCTCCTATAAATAGACAATGCGGTCAAGTGAGGCTGGGGAGAATCGAAATCAAAACTCTCCTTATGTATATCATGCTGACTTATTTAAGGCTAACGTTTTTGGTATAAAACCAAAAAAAAACCCGGACAAGCCGGGTACAGGTGCGCTGTATTGACTTAGCCGCCCAAAGAGCGCCAATCAACCATTACGTCCTGAATCAACAGAGACTTGTTGTAAACTTGCAAAATAATCAGCAGAAACACGAAAAATAGGAGCATAAAAACACCCATTAAAGGCGTAGTCCCCCAACCAGGGGCAACTTTACCGTACTCAGAATTTAAAGGTTTGAGTATATCTCCCAACCTAGTGCGTTGTGCCATAGTTCACCTAAGATTCAGTTACCAAAGCTTTTTTTCATCTTCTGTAATATTCTACTATTACCATGAAGCGTCCGAGTCATAACTTGCCATGGGGAAAATAATTTTAGTGACAGCGAAACAAATGTTAAAATAAACAGTGCCGACTCAGGCCAAATTTAACCATAATAGCACTCATAATTAATCCTTCATTTATGGACACCGCAACAATTGTTAGTATTTCCGTTGGCGCTGCCTTAGTTGCCATCACGGGTTATGCCATTTACATTTCCTTCGGTCCTCCTAGTAAGCAGTTAGCAGACCCCTTTGAAGACCACGAAGACTAGAGTGAGGGAACAGTGCGCAGGCTGTTCACTGTTCACTGTTCACTGTTCACCTCAAAACTGGCAATTTTCCAAGGTTCTATGATTGAGTGTTGCGGCTGGGATGATTTCGCTTCTAACAAATCTACAGCATTTCCCAAACTTAGCCCTAAACGACTCTGTAAACTTAACTGCGCTGTGTCTCCCTGACATTCATAACACCGGAGGATGAATTGCTGGGGGTTGTCCTCAGAGGGCTTGAAGGCCATTAAGATTAAATTGGCTGCGGATAAATTGAGGAAACTGACACTTTCACCGGGTGAGGGTGTAGCATCCTGAGTAGTGGGGGGATTGATAACTACTTGTAAGGGAATATTCAACTCATACCCACGGTGAACTGTCTGGGCTGTTTCCCAACTACCGACGTGGGGATATAGGGCGTAGGTAAATTTATGTAGTCCTCTGTCTGTTTTTGGGTCAGGCCAGTTGGGACTGCGTAGCAGGGTAAGACGTAATTGATTGGTTTTACCATCGTAACCATATTTACAGTCATTAAGCAAGCTGACACCATAAATATTTACATTATTTACATTATTTACATTTACCTGAGTTTCCCCAGTTAAATCAGCCCAACGCAAGGCGGGAACCTCCCATTTAGCCTGTTCTGCGGGTGTTTGGGGGTGAGTAGGGCGACGAATGACACCGCAGGGAATTTCATAAGTTGCAAAATCAGCTTCTACATTTACAGGAAAGGCTGCTTTTACCATTACCTGATTTTCTTGCCAATTAACGGTGCTGGCAATTTTTAGCAATGGCGAACCAGCTTGTAAAATATAATCTTGGCAAAATTCCGATTTACCTAATTGACGCACCACCCGGACACGACTTTGTACTAGGCCTTGGTCTAACCATTCTAAAGATTTTAGTTGTGTGGGTGGTAGGGGATGTTGGGCATAATTGGGGTCAATATTCCAAGCATCCCAATATTGTCCGCTATCTTTAAAGGCTTGTAGTTGATTACCGGCTCCATTTAGAATTTCTCGTTGATGCATTTTATCAAATACACTAGATAAATCTCCGGTGTCGGGATTAATTATCACCCGCAGAAATTCATTTTCTAAAGTCCAGTCGGGGGTGTTGGGGTGTTGGGGTGTTAGGGATGTGGGGGAAAGCCAAAAAATGCGGTAACCTACGGGGGGAATTTCAGGAGCTAGAAACAGCAGTTTTCTGTCTGCTGATATTTGAGAAGTAATTGGCTGTCCTGAAAGGTTGTAGACTTGCCATTGTGGGTGAGATTCAGGTAGTGTGACACAGACAACCTCAGAACGTTGCCAATTGAGAGCATTGAATATAAATATCGGTTGTGATTCGGGATGTGGGGGAGGGGGTAGAATGGTTTGGCAGGCGATCGCTAATAAAGATTCTTGTAATATCTTTGTTCCTACTGTTTCTACTTGCTGCCATTCTGGGAGTGCATCTTGATAAACTTGGGTAATGGAGGAACCAGGTAAAATATCGTGAAACTGGTTAAATAAAACTTGTTTCCAAGCCCTTTCGATGTCAAGGGGATAGGTCACCCCACAGCTAAGGGAGGCTAAAGTAGCAAATAATTCCGCTTGGTATAATAAATCTTCACAACGTCTATTGTACCGTTTTTGGTCTGCATGGGTAGTGTAGCAACCGCGATGAAATTCTAAATATAGTTCGTCATTCCAAGTAGGTAGGAAATTGCTAGATTGCTCCTGGATTTGCTGTAAATACTTTTCTGAGGTGGTAAACTCTAAATCTGGGAAAACATCAGACCTTTGCCAGCGTTGGGCAGTTTCTAGCATATCACGGGTAGGACCGCCGCCATGGTCACCCACACCGGGAAGCCACAGGGACTGTTTAAAACCGGTTTTGCTTTGCCATTCATCAGCGTATGTTGCCATTTGTACCGGGTCAATACCTTGACCGATAAGTGCGGACATCATACTAAAGATTTGACTACCATCAGGCGATCGCCACCAAAAAGCGTCATAATCAAATTGGCTAGTATCATTCCAGCGTAACTTTTGAGTTACAAAAAACTCAACACCAGCATTTACTAGAAACTGGGGTAAAGTCGCACAAAAACCAAAAGTATCCGGTAACCAAGCTACCGGGGACAACTTACCAAACTTAGCTTGGATATAACGCTGACCATACAACAGCTGACGTACAATAGACTCACCGGAAATCAAATTTAATTCCGGTTCCACCCACAAACCCCCCACAACCTCCCAGCGTCCAGCTGCTACCTGGGCTTGAATTTGCCTAAACAAATCTGGGCGATGTTCCTCTACCCAAGCATAAAGGGCTGGGGTAGAATGACAAAAAATCAACTCTGGAAAATCAGCCTGTAACCGCAAAACCGACTCAAAAGTATTTTGCGCCGCTTTCCAAGTGTCCCTCACAGGCCAAAGCCATGCTAAATCTAAATGAGCATGACCTAATAAATAGATTTTAGGATTTAAACTGCTGATAAACCCTGCTAAATGCCCATAAACTTCCCGTAACTCCTCTAGGGGCAAGTGTGGGCATAATGTGCCTTTTGTTACCGTTGCCAATTCTTCAGCCAAAGTAACCAACCGTTCCGGCGCTAACTTTGTTAAACACAGCTGTACCACCGCCAACTCATCAGCCATAAAACCCGGATCTGGATGATCATGATCATTAGACTCATAAATTAGATGCGATCGCACCAAAGCACCATCATCATGTCCCGGACTGACTAAACGTATAGTCACAACAAATTCATCCCCAGCCTTCACCCCTTGACTTAGCAGCACCCTGGGGGAACAATCAAATAAATCTCCCTGTAGCACTAACTCCCCATTCACATAAATCTCAGCCACATCGGCCCACCACACCAAAGCCAAGCGTAAAGACAAACCCGCTACAGAATAACCCTGTAACTTTTCGGGAACTACAAACTTTTGCAGCAACCACAGCACCTTTTTACCCCTTGTCCAAGCAATATGGGCTTTAGCATTGAGATTTACAGGGTTCCCATCTGAGAGTTTAGATATATCAATTTCAGTAATCTGACAGTCACATTCCCAACCTACCCAACCTGACTGGACATTTACCTGAGAATAAGAGCGCAGTTGCTCAATAGTTGCCAAAATAAATTCAGTGTGAGATTTTGACATGGGGAGGGTCATATTTTCGATAAAATCAGGTTAACTACATATATTATTCTTGGGGGGGGAGTCTCACCACTCAACAAGACTCAAAAAAAGCAAATCACCATTATTTATTATGTCTGGTTCTCTGGGTCGTTATCAAAGTAGACTACTAAATTTTGTCCACCTGCAAACTCGGCGGTTGACACAAAAGTGGGATCACACCTTCCGACATTTGCAAGTTGCAAGTAAGTGGAGTCTGGAAATATTGCTTTACCCCCTCTACCAATTATTTCATCCCACAGAATTAGCAAATAAAACTTTAGAGGCTAAATCACCACCCAGACTGAAGTTACAACCGCAAGAGCCTAAATCTGACGCACCCATTGAACGAGTCTTAGCAGCAGTGAGAAGTTTACCTTCTGACTCTGAATCTGCACCTGTGAGATTTTTCCGGTTTTTCCGGTCGGAACTTGGGCGTTATCTCCCTACCCCACCCATAAAATTTTCTGATGGCGATAGCGTGGCGTTACCTATAAATGAACGTAACATATGGCTAGGGAATGGTAGTAGGAGGATAACCACCCCACCCTATCAGGTTATTCTGGGAATTGCTACACACTTGGTAAGTCGTAATTTGGTAATTGTTACTACTGAGAATAAAATTTTAGATATTCTCACACCTGACCAACAAGCAAAATTAGCCGCCAGGATAATCTTTGAATTAGAAAATTCTCAACAACCAGGGCAGTTACCTGAAAACCAACCACAGAGTCAATTAATTAGCAAGATTAAAAAATCTATTTTAGCAACAATTACCGGCATAAGTAAAGCAAATATACCAGCGTTGCCGGAAGGTAGACCAAATAATTCATTTCTAACTAATAAATTAATCGCCTGGTTGGATACATCTGTGGCTAAATGGGAAACCAAGGCTTTGTTACCTATACAAAAGCGCAGCCAAGAGATGGTCGCAATTGCTCAAACTGAGCTAAAAATATTGATTTATGGCAAACCAGAGGATATAGCAGTCAATGCTGATAGTTTAGAAACTAATAAACTGAATATTAGGGATTTAATTGCAGCTGCAATTAATTACTTTTTTGGGGAAAATAAACATAAAAAACTGGAAAAATCACCGGAAAAAATCCTGGCAAAATACCCTGGTTCAGAAGATTTAGTCGGAGATTCCTGGTTAGATTTCCATGATTTGTTTAGTAATGATCCGACAGTGATCTCCCCAAGTTGGTCTGATATTCAGATCCATACCAAATCTCCTTGGTTGCAAAGGTCTGTAAAAACCTCTCCAGGGGTTAATTCCCCAGCTACAACTGACAATCAGTACCATAACCGGGAATTTGCGCCAGACTGGATAGAAGTTCCCGCAACTTTTATTGGTTATGACAAGCACCCTTTAGAGAAACTACTAGAGTGGCTAGATAAAATTATACTATGGATTGAGGAAATCATTGTTAAAGTTTTGCAGTCTTTACAAAACTTATGGCGCGGGGAGTGATCTTCTCCTGAACTACCAGAACATATGATTGAGAAAATGACGCAAAATCTTAATTCCTTTTGGTTCTACATAGTCAGTGGGTAACAGACTCAGTAAAGCGTTTTGTAAGGTTTCTAATGCTGTATCTACTTCCTGACGCTTGATTCTAGAAGTTTGGTCAAAATATAATGGTTCCCCGAAGCGCACAGTTAACTTTTTGCCTAAATACAGGTCTTGTGTACCAATTATTACGACTGGTACTATAGGTACACCAGCCCGCAAAGCATAAATTACTGTTCCTCGCTTCAGAGGATGTAACTGACCCTCTATGTTTCCTAAGCGTCCTTCGGGAAATACAACTAGTCCGTTACCACGGGATAACAAACCCTGGACAATGCGGTTGATTTTTCGCAGGGTGGGGATATCCTCCCCAGTGGGTACATTCTCCTCAATTGCTTGAGCTAGTTCTAAAAGGTCTTGTCGTTGGTGCTTGCTTGCTTCTATGACTGCGACTTCTTCTTTCCAGATACGTTCTAAAGGAATGACACCACCCACAAAGCCCAATATAAAACGCTTCCACCACTTATTATAAAGAGTCCGAGCATCACCCAGGACATAGTAGTGGGGATGGGTGGGGAGTTCCCCGAGCAGTAGTAAGGGGTCGATATGGTGGAGATGGTTCGCTGCGAGGATAGCTGGTTTTTCCGGTATTCTCTCAAGGTTTTCCACCCGTACGCGAAACAAAGTATGGATGAAAGTTCGTAATACGCAACGACGCACCAGCGCATGAACTCTAGTTTCTGGATGTCCTTGACTAATAACTTCCAGACCCTGAAGAACTTCTTTGATTATATCCCGTACAGCGCGATCGCTGGCAGCAGCTACACCTTCTTTTACCCGCTCAATCGTTGCGGGGGTTAAATCAGCTGAGTCTTGCACAAAATACTTGTTAGTAGGAATTTTAATAAAACCCTCTTTGAATTCATGAATAGATCATAATTCTTGATATTCAAATAAAAGTTAACCTCCCGATTTAATTACTATTGATATCAGGGGAAAAATAGACTACTGAGCATTGGGAGTTTTTTACCACTAACACAGGTGTTCCCTTGACTGCTCCATGAGTGAGAGTACAAATTTTATACAGGTTTTCACAATCAAAAATAGCTAAAACTAGCTCTTGACCGGTGAGATATGGAAATGGTAAAGGTCTACCCACTTCAGATTCCATCTTGACACCGTTCTCAACCCAGCTTAACTTCCAAATCCGCTTTTGAGTAATTGGAGCTTGGGCGAATTGAGCAATCTTGTGATAAACATCCTCGGCTCTGGTATGGTCATTAGCAGCGGGAATAAAAAATTTCATGGGTTTTCCTCAGCATCAGTTAATTTCAGCTACCAAGGTAACCTACTTCCATCCCAAGAGAAAAATTGGCCGCTGTCGCCTTCTTCCAGTTGTGAAATCACTTGTAATAGTTGCTGAACCGTGCGTTCTACAGAGAATAACTTGTCTTTGGTGACATTTGTTTGAAACGGACGGGATAGACTTGTATCTGTTGTCCCAGGATGTAAAGTAACTAATAGTGTTTTAGGGGAACTTCTCCCATACTCAATTGCTGCTGTCCGCATAAACATATTCAGTGCGGTTTTAGAAGCACGATAACCATACCAACCACCCAGTTCGTTGTCGCCAATACTAGCTAATTTAGCAGAAATACTCGCAAAAACGCTGGGTTCAGGATGGCGGAATAAGGGTAACAGGTGTTTAGCCAGTAGAATAGAACCAATACTATTAACTTGGAAGTAGCGCAGTAAATTTTCTGAATTAATTTGTCTTAAACTTTTTTCAGGTTGTAAGGTGTCGTCGTGTAATATTCCGACACAGTTAATTACTAAGTGTAACCGGTTGACTTCGGCTTTGATGTGTTGGATAACTGCGACAATTTGGGACTCTTGGGTAATATCCATAGATAAACAAGTCAATTTATCAGGATATTGGTTTTGTAAAGCGATTAATTCCCCTGCTGTTTCTCTTTGACGATAGGTTGCATAAATTTTTTTGATTCTACTATCTTCCAATAAATTTTTCACAAAACCTAAACCTATCCCCTGACTAGCACCAACAATTAAGGCATTAGCAGCATTAAGATAATTTCCAAAAGCCATTTATTTCATCTTGATGAATGGAGGATTAACATAAGGTATTTTACACCATCTGTGTTTATCGTTGGTAACTTTCTCAGGATTATCTGGGATTAAATCTGTAGGGTAAAAGGGGGTAATCTACCCACACCATAAGATTTACTTACCAATACAGAATTTACTAAAAATTCTATCCAATACAGATTCTGTAACTTGCTCTCCGGTAATTTCTCCTAATGCTTGAATTGCGCCTCGTAAGTCGATTGTCCAGAAATCTAGGGGTAATTGTGCAGCTATTGTCATTTGCACTTGTTCTAAAGATATTTTGGCTTTAGTTAAAGCTGCGGCTTGTCGTTGGTTGATCGCTAAATCTAAATTAGCAGCTTGTATTTTTCCGGTTTGAACTATCTTTAAAATTGCTGTTTCTAAAGCATCAATTCCTTGATTTTTAGCCGCTGCTGTGGTAACAATTTCCTCAAGATTGTCAGGATAGTTACTAGATACAATAGATGTAGTTTCTAGTAAGTCAATTTTATTAACCACTAAAATCAAGGGACGGTCTTTTACTTGTTGGTAAATTTCCTCATCATTCTCAGTCCATCCTGCAGCAGCATCAATGGTGAATAATACCAAATCAGCAGCACTAGCTGCACGACGCGATCGCTCAACGCCAATTTTTTCTACTTGGTCTACGGTTTCCCTAATTCCAGCTGTATCCAGGACTTGTACAGGTATCCCCCCCACCACAAGCTGGGACTCCACTACATCCCTGGTAGTACCTGGTAAATCAGTGACAATAGCGCGATCGCTCTGACTCCAAGCATTTAATAAGCTGGACTTACCCACATTTGGTCGTCCCACAATCGCCACTTTTAAACCTGTTCGCAGCAGTTCACCTTGATCTTTAGTGGCTAATAATTTACTAATTTCGGCAGCAATTTGATTAATCTGTGATATGATGCCTTTATCATCCAGAGGGGGTAGGTCTTCCTCAAAGTCAATCCGGGCTTCAATTTCTGCGAGAATATCTAAACAGTCAGCGCGTAACTGTCGGATGGGATGAGCCAATTTTCCCTGTAAACCAGCTAAAGCAGTTTGAGCAGCTTGGGGCGATCGCGCTCCCACTAAATCGGCTATACTTTCGGCTTGGGTTAAATCTAGTCGTCCATTTAAAAAAGCCCGGAGAGTAAATTCTCCTGGGTGAGCCAGTCTAGCACCCTGTTCTAAACACAGTTGTAAGACTTGCTGCACTGTAATCATACCACCATGACAATGAAATTCTACCACATCCTCGCGAGTATAAGAACGGGGTGCTGTCATGATTAATAACAAAGCTTCATCTACTAATTGTTGGGTCTGGGGATGACGAATATAACCGTAAAGAATGCGGTGACTCTCCCAAACCTGACCCCCAGGAGCGTAAAATAGGGTTTGAGCGATCGCCATTGCTTGGGAACCAGATACCCGTACAATAGTAACGCTACCTTGTTGGGGAACCACAGCCGTAGCGATGGCGGCGATGGTTCCAGTAATAGCTAAGAGTTCCGACATAAGCGCCCTTTTTAGCAAAAAATTGTATATATATATATGCTCTTAGAGTAGCAAGAGTTTTAGATCATATATTTTCACTAGAGAGGAATTGACTATGGAACAAAAAATCAATTGTGCCGAAGCCTGCGTTAACGGCTGCGTTTTAGGGGATAATTGCCCCAATATCGAATTTAGAGAAGCCACAAGCAAATTTATTCAAGAAACTTCCCTAGACCAAATGCTGGCGATCGCAGAAGAACGCCTGCGCAAGAAAATCATGGAACCACCTCAATGGGTTTTTCCTGATAGCGATAGCTGAGGGTAAATCATAGATTCCGCAATTAAGCCTGTGGGTAGAGATGTGATTACGTGCGTCTCTACCAATATTTTTACCGTGTTTGAAATATATTTTGTACCATTTTTTTATCTGTGCTGGCTGCAGCTTGATCTAATGCGGTAATTTCGCCAGAGTCTAACCGCCATCCTAAAGCACCAATATTCTCCTGTGCTTGTTCCACACTTTTCGCACCGGGGATGGGAATGGTTCCCTTACAAATACACCAGTTAATTGCTACTTGAGACATAGTTTTATTTCTAGATTTTGCCACTTCCCGCAAACATTCCACCAGCGATCGCACTCCTGGTAATAGTTGTCTGAATAATAAACCCCGGATACCAGGGGGTAAATTCCCAGTTTCTGTATATTTTCCAGTTAATATCCCCAATGCTAAAGGACTATAGGCGATTAATTTTATCCCCAATTCATCACAAACATCTTTGAGACCTAATTCCGTCACCGGATAGGTAGATAGTAAAGAATACTGGACTTGTAAAGTCTTAATGGGAACGCCCCGCGCCGCAAATTTTTTATAGACAAATTGTAAACGTTTTGGTCCATAATTAGATAAGCCCACCCCCTTAACTAATCCTTGTGCGTATAAATCAGCTAAACCATCTAACAAACCTGATTCTTGCCAAGGTGCATAATTAGCTGTAGACCAGTGCATCTGCACTAAATCAACATTTTTACCCAAGCGTTGAGCCGATGACTGACAAGCTTTGACCATTGATTGAGCTGTCCATCTCCAAGGATAAGCCGCCAACTTGGTCGCAATGCAGATATGATCTTGATTTGCACCTTGATATTCTTTGGTAAATCGTCCCAGGAGTGACTCACTGCGTCCGTTTAATCTTCCAGTTCCGTAGGAATCACCTGTATCAAACAAAGTTACACCACTGCTCACACACAGGTTAAACACAGCTTGTAACTGTGCATCCATGCTTTGATTATATCCCCAGAGTAGTTGATTACCCCATGCCCAAGTACCGCAACCCATCAGGGGGAGAGATAGTTTTTCGCTGCTGTGCATATTGACTGTTTCTAAACTTCTATGGCTATCACAATTCATTATGGAGGAGAACACCGAAAAGGCGATCGATTGATTATCTTGTGTCGCCTGTGTACTGAGTTTTTTATGGTTTAGGTCACGGTATGCTATCAAATAGTAACCCTAGATACGAAAAATATTTATCTAATATCTATCTTTAGATAGATGACATTAGTCTTTTTAATGGCTATAAGTATAAGGCGGGCTTCAAAATAAAATATATGTATGATAAAAATTTACATATACTAGTAAGCCTACAAGCGAATTTAAGTCAAACAAATTCTTGGAGTAATCCAACTACCGAGGAGCACTCGGAAAGTTAACGCGCTTAGGAGAGAACCACCTCTGGGTTAAGTACCGCAAGGTGTCTAATCTAATTGCACTCGTTGAACCAAGAATCTCTGCGGATTCAGCCCGGAGAGTGTCAATAAACCGTGATTGATTAGCCTTTAAAGAAATCCCCGTATGAAATTTGGAATTGACATAGGACACAACTGCCCTCCCCGTGATACTGGTGCAGTAGGTATAAAAAGAGAGGATGTCCTAACTAAAGATGTAGGCACTCGCCTGATGCAAAAATTAACTGCATTGGGTCACAGTGTGATCAATTGCACTCCTAGTACCGCCACCTCATCAAGTGATTCTCTTCGTCAACGAGTTAATAAAGCTAACGCCAATCAAGTAGACATCTTTGTGTCTATACATTTCAACGCGTTTTCCCCTACAAATGCTCCCAGAGGTTCAGAAGTTTTCGCCATTAGCAATGCTTCTCAAGCTATTGCTCGCCGAGTGCTCAATGAAATTGTCAAACTAGGATTTAAGGACAGAGGAGTTAAAAGCAAACCCGCTTTTTTTGTCATCAGGAATACTTCCATGCCGGCGATTCTAGTAGAATGTTGCTTTATTGATTCTAAAGCCGATATGGATCTGTTTGATGCCGAAAAAATGGCCGAAGCGATCAAAGTTGGCTTAGTGGGTAAAGATGCTCCTCCACCTCCCCCAGAGGATACCAGTTTACCTGGTACGTTAATCATTAAACAGCCAACCATCCTCAAACCTTCTACAGATCAATCCTCAGACTTACTCCCAGAAACTTTAGAAAATATTGTTCCGGGGGAATATCCCTTTTTAGATGCTCGTTTGGAAGAAAGACATTATTGGGTCAAATGGCCAGACGACAGTATCAAGGGACGAGATGAACATTTTATCTTTGAAGAACACGCGGAATTAAAAGCCTAAAATTGTCTTATATTTGGGGTAGACAGAAAGCTACCCCAAAAACAGTTTATACGCCAGATTCTGGCTTTCATCCCAATAACGATAACCAAGGGTATCTAAAAATGCTTGCCATTCCTGCATTTCCTGGGGAGGTACTTGCATTCCTACCACAATTCGCCCGTAATCTGCCCCATTGTTACGGTAGTGGAACATACTAATGTTCCAGTTAGGACTCATAGAACCGACAAATTTCATTAAAGCGCCGGGACGTTCGGGAAATTCAAACCGGTAGAGTAATTCATTATGAGCTAGGGGAGAATGTCCACCCACCATGTGGCGCAGGTGTAATTTTGTCAGTTCATCATCGGTTAAGTCAATGGTTTTAAAACCATAAGTTTCAAAGGTTTCTACCATTTTGACTGCATCAGCACGGTTTTGGATTTGTACACCGACAAAAATATGGGCTTCTTGTTCGTCGGCTATGCGATAATTAAATTCAGTCAGATTGCGATCGCCTATACATTGACAAAATTTCCGCAGACTACCCTGTTCTTCGGGAATAGCTACTGCAAAAATAGCCTCACGACGTTCGCCAAATTCGGCGCGTTCCGCCACAAACCGCAGACGGTCAAAGTTCATATTAGCACCGCAAGCTACAGCAATCAAGGTTTTTCCCTGAATTTGTTCTCGTTCAGCGTAAGCTTTAGCAGCTGCGATCGCTAATGCACCCGCCGGCTCTAAAATTGAACGTGTATCCTCAAACACATCTTTAATCGCCGCACAGGTATCATCTGTATCTACTAAAATAACTTCATCTACGTAATTCTGACATAAACGAAAAGTTTCTTCACCCACTTCTCGTACCGCCACCCCATCAGCAAATAAACCCACCTGGGGTAAACGTACACGATGTCCCGCCTTCAGCGATTGTGACATAGCGTCAGCATCCACAGGTTCAACACCGATGATTTTAATTTCCGGACGCAATCGTTTAACATAAGCTGCAATTCCCGAAATCAAACCACCGCCACCAATAGCCACAAAAATTGCATGGATGGGTTGCTGGTATTGCCGTAAAATCTCCATCCCAATTGTCCCCTGTCCAGCAATCACTTCAGGATCATCAAAGGGATGAATAAAAGTCAATCCTTTTTCTGCCTCCAACTCACGAGCATAAGCGTAGGCATCATCATAGGTATTACCATATAATACCACCTCTCCCCCCCTAGCTTTCACCGCATCTATTTTAACTTGGGGGGTAGTCACCGGCATGACAATAATTGCTCGCGCACCTAACCGACTAGCAGCCAAAGCCACACCCTGAGCATGATTACCCGCAGATGCGGCAATTACACCTTGATCTAGCCGTTCTGGTGCCAGATTTACCATCTTGTTATAAGCACCCCGCAGCTTAAAAGAAAACACTGACTGCATATCTTCCCGCTTCAGCAAGAGATTATTATTCAGTCGTTTTGAGAGATTTGGGGCATATTCCAGGGGGGTTTCCTGGGCAACATCATACACACGAGCAGTCAGAATTTGTACCAGGTAATCGCAATACATGGGGCTTATAGATGCGGTGACTTGAAGATAGATTCTTAATTTTACCTTTACTTGTGTACCTAGGTGGCAGAAAACTCTGAGGTTTAATACCAATTCTCTATGAAGCGGATAGCCTAGTCATCTATCCCAGTCAACTGTCAACCGTCAACCGTCAACAATCATGGGAGTTATAATCAAATCAACCTATACTTAAACTTTTATGACTAAATGGTTTAACACTGCTGGCCCTTGTCAACCAGATATACACTATACCCT
Source organism: Anabaena sp. CS-542/02 (assembly GCF_028331085.1). Lineage (NCBI taxonomy): Bacteria > Bacillati > Cyanobacteriota > Cyanophyceae > Nostocales > Nostocaceae > Anabaena > Anabaena sp. CS-542/02. Next base: position 3,130 of record NZ_JAQMTM010000143.1, on the reverse strand, counting down.
ACCCACCAGTGAACGCTTACCAGAGTTAAAACGCCTGATTGCGCAGCGCAATTACTTTGTCATCCATGCACCCAGACAAACCGGTAAAACTACTGCCATGCTCACCCTAGCACAGGAATTAACAGCCAGTGGTAAGTACACCGCCGTCATGGTATCTGTAGAGGTGGGGGCGGCTTTTCCAGATAAACCAGATATTGCCGAATTAGCCATTTTAGACGCTTGGCGGGGCGCTATTAGTTACAGGCTACCCAATGAATTACAACCCCCTAAATGGCCTGATGCTCCTGTAGGGCGACGGATTGGAGCAGCATTAGAATCATGGGCAAAGGTTTCATCCCTTCCTTTAGTGGTGTTTATTGATGAAATCGATGCTTTAGCTAATGAAACCTTAATTGCTATATTACGACAAATTCGCGATGGTTATCCCAATCGTCCCCAAGGTTTCCCCCAATGTGTGGCGTTAATCGGGATGCGGGATGTACGTGATTATAAGGTAGCCTCTAGTGGTAGTGATAGGTTAAATACCTCTAGCCCTTTTAATATCAAGGTAGAGTCTATAACCTTAAGTAATTTTACTTTAGAAGATGTCAAAAGTCTATACGAACAACATACTCAAGCCACAGGGCAAATCTTTACCCCCGCAGCCATTCACCACGCCTATGATTTAACCCAGGGTCAACCTTGGTTAGTTAATGCGATCGCCCGTCAAGTTACAGAGTATTTAGCAGAAGATGTGAATATTCCCATCACAGTAGATTTAATCAATCAAGCCAAGGATATACTAATTCAAAGGCAAGACACCCATCTAGATAGTCTGGCCGAGCGACTGCGAGAAGATAGGGTAAAAGCAATTATTCAACCCATGTTAGCCGGTGACGAGTTAGGCAATGTTCCTGATGATGATTTACGCTATGTCCTAGATTTAGGTTTATGTAACCGGGATAGAGGTGGTGGAATTGAAATTGCTAATCCTATTTACAGAGAAGTTTTTCCTAAAACTTTAGCCAATGTCACAATTGCTTCCTTAACATCTGTTAAACCCACCTGGTTAACACCTACTGGTAAACTCGATGCAATAGCATTGTTAGAGTCATTTCTAGACTTTTGGCGACAACACGGGGAACCATTATTTAAAAGTACCCCTTACCCAGAAATAGCCCCTCATTTAGTATTAATGGCATTTTTACACCGTGTCGTCAATGGTGGTGGTAGCTTAGAGCGGGAATACGCCACTGGCTCCGGGAGGATGGATATATGTTTAAGGTATGGGGATGTAGTCTTAGGGATGGAATTAAAGGTATGGAAACAGGGTAAACCAGACCCCTTACCCCAAGGATTGATACAATTAGATAAGTATTTATCAGGACTCAATCTAAATACAGGATGGTTAGTAATATTTGACCGCCGCCCTGATTTACCCCCCATTAGCGATCGCACTACCACCGAAATAGCCGTGAGTCCTCAAGGTAGAAATATTACAGTTATTCGGGGGTAGGTTTGGATTTGTTGACTGTTGAGGGTCAACCGTCAACAGTTAACACCCAGTCGGATTTATCCGACTTTAGCTATTAGACAGGGGTTTCTAACCCCTGGCTCCCCGTGGTCGTAGCTCTTAAACCCTGACCCCTCAACAGTCAACCGTCAACCGTCAACCGTGAACCGTCAACCGTCAACAGTTACTTATTTACCCCAGCAACTCAGAGATAAAAGCATTAATTTCGGCTCCTGTGTTTCTCGGTCCTGTGAGTTCACTGGTAAATAGATTAAAGGTAGTTTGCAGAATGGCATTGACATTAGAGTTATTCTTCAGTAACAACCCTTGGTTAATTAAGAAAATATCCCCCCCTGTGACTTGACCATTACTATCAACGTCAAAGGCTAATCTGTTCACCCCATTAGTAATCGCATTCCTCAAAGCAGCACCGGTGGTATTTGTAGCTCCCACGGTTTCAGTGCTAAACAGATTAAAAGAACTTTGTAAAATCGCATCCACATTCGGATTATTCCGTAACAGCAGATATTGGCTAATAAACAATAAATCAGCACCTGTTACCCTACCGTTACCGTCAATATCCGCAGCAAGTCCACTGACTGTGACCGAAGGTACTCCTAAGACATCCACACCAGGGTTACCACTGCTAGCAGCAAAGTTAACTCTACTTTCCCCATCAAAACCAGCTGTGGTGGTAAAGGGAATATTCACAAAGACGCTATCACTGTTAGTAGACTCAAGAGGGCTGATAGTCAGAATCAATTCCTTATCAGTGTTAGGGTCATTATCAGCATCTGCTGTGTCATCAATGATGGTTTTGCTAACTATAGTCCCCACAGAACTAGACAGATTAACATCCCCAGTGTTAATATTCAGTTCAGAACTATCAAAGTAAATTGAAAATCCGGCAAAAGATATCTGAGAATCGTTAAAGTTATCAAGACGATAGTTTAAGGTGATATCTCCCCTTCCTGGTGTAACCTTGTTGCTTTCAGGGTTAATCACCAGTTGAGGGGGATTTGTTAAATCATCATCGAGAATTGTCCCCGCAGCAGTAGCAGTGGTAATGGTGGCGTTGCTGGGGTTGGATAGGGTAACAGTAAAGGTTTCATTTGGTTCTGCTACGGTATCACCACTGACATTGACTGTAATTTCTTGAGATGTTTCCCCTGCAGCAAAGGTGACAGTACCCGTGGGAAGATTTCCCCCAAAGTCGGCGGCGTTGGCGGGGTTGAATTCTGTACCTGTTACCGCCCAGTTAGCAGTGCTGATTATATTAGTATTTCCTGTGCGGGTAACTGTGAAGGTCAAGGGGGTGGTTCCCGTGTTACCTTCTAACCTGATGGCGTTGGTGGGGGTGATGTCTAGGCTCGCATCATCATTGAGGATTGTCCCGGTAGCAGTACCTGTGGTAATAGTGGCGTTGCTGGGGTTGGATAGGGTAACGGTAAAGGTTTCGTCCGGTTCTACTACCCTATCACCACTGACATTGACTGTAATTTCTTGAGATGTTTCGCCCGCTGCAAAGGTGACTCTACCTGTGGGGAGAGTTCCGCCAAAGTCGGCGGCGTTAGGGGGGTTGGTTCCTGTATATGTAACCGTCCAGTTAGCATTGCTGGTAACATTAGTGTTCCCTAT
>NZ_JAQMTM010000142.1:0-20372 GCF_028331085.1 Anabaena sp. CS-542/02 | reverse complement strand
GATAGCGGTAGTCTTTCTTGTAAATCTTAAGAGAAATATCGCGTCTGGCTAAGGCGTGCAAGTCTACTGAGGGATAACCGCTCCCATGCTCCTGTTGAAGTAGAAAGTAAAGTCTAGCTTTGTCTAGGTTTTATATAGCAGTGCAAAACTTGATAACTCAAAACAGATAAGCATAACCGGGGAAATAAAAACTACCATGCGGATTCTATTTGTTGCAGCAGAAGCAGCTCCCGTGGCCAAAGTGGGAGGAATGGGGGATGTGGTGGGTGCATTACCCAAAATATTGAGACAAATGGGGCATGATGTCCGCATATTCTTGCCTTATTATGGCTTCCTCCCAGACAAAATGCAGGTTCCTGAAGCACCAATTTGGAAGGGATATGCCATGTTCCAGGACTTTGAAGTTTACGAAAGTGTTTTACCTGGTACTGACGTTCCCTTGTACTTATTCGGACATCCTGTATTTTTACCCCGCCGGATTTATAGTGGTGATGATGAGGACTGGCGGTTTACTTTTTTTGCCAATGGCGCAGCTGAATTTTGCTGGAACTACTGGAAACCACAAATTATCCACTGTCACGATTGGCATACGGGCATGATTCCGGTGTGGATGCACCAAGACCCGGATATCAGCACTGTGTTTACTATTCACAACCTCGCCTATCAAGGGCCGTGGAGATGGTATTTAGAAAAAATTACTTGGTGTCCTTGGTATATGCAGGGACATAATACCATGGCAGCAGCGGTACAGTACGCTGACCGGGTAAATACAGTTTCTCCCACTTATGCTGAACAAATCAAAACTCCTGCTTACGGCGAAACCCTAGAAGGTTTGCTATCTTTTATCAGTGGTAAGTTATCGGGGATTATCAATGGTATAGACCTTGAGCTTTACGATCCCGCCACGGATAAAGCCATCAGCGAAAAATTTACTATCGATACCCTGGATAAACGCAAGGCTAACAAAATTGCTCTCCAAGAAGAAGTAGGTTTAGAAGTTAACAGCAAAGCCTTTTTAATTGGGATGGTAACACGGTTAGTAGAGCAAAAAGGTATTGATTTGGTCTTGCAAATCCTAGACCGTTTCATGGCTTATACTGATGCCCAATTCGTGCTGTTGGGAACAGGCGATCGCTACTACGAAACCCAAATGTGGCAGTTAGCATCCCGCTATCCTGGAAGGATGGCAACTTATCTGCTATATAATGATGCCCTGTCTCGTCGGATTTATGCTGGTGCTGATACTTTCTTAATGCCTAGCCGATTTGAACCCTGCGGTATCAGTCAAATGATGTCTTTGCGTTATGGTTGTCCCCCTATTGTGCGCCGTACAGGTGGATTAGTGGACACCGTATTGCACCATGACCCCATGAACGCAGCCGGTACTGGTTATTGTTTTGACCGCTATGAACCATTAGATCTGTTCACCTGTATGATCCGAGCTTGGGAAGGCTTCCGTTTCCAACCTCAATGGCAGGAATTGCAAAAACGTGGTATGAGCCAGAACTTCAGTTGGCATGAATCCGCCAAGCAGTATGTAAACTTATATAAATCAATTTTCGGCTTACCAGAGGAACAGGAATAGCTACAGATGGAGTCATACTAAATCCTGATTCCATCATCAAATAATTTTCTTAACTCATGACCCAGACCCTCGGAATTAACCTGAGCGTCCTGATCATGAGTTTTTTTTAGTTATTTACCATAGTAGCTCAGGGCAATAAAAACATGGACCATACCACCAAATAGTACTGTTCGTTACTTAGGCAATTTTCAAAGTGTGGAAGTATAGAGCAATGGCGGGCAAATTCATACTGATATTTGTTGTATTGAGTCCCTAGCCTCAAGCTATCCATTACCCGGATTTTTCTCAATATTTCTCACAGCGATGGCTCACCACTACCCTAACCCTTAATCCTCAGTTGTTCATGCTCAATAAAATGAGGTTGTTATCGACAAGAATCAGTTAGGTTTTGTCAACAGTATTGTAATTTTCAAATTCTCGAAATCCTTTCGAGAACCTCAAGAAATATGTGGGTAACGCATTGGACCTTCAGGGCAGGGTTTAATCCTTTTGACTCCCCAGAATCGCAATTCTGAATGTAATTGAAATTACAGAAAAATTAAATCCCCAGCTTCAAAAATTCTGGACAAATTCTCAATTGATTGCACAAAGGAGCAATTATGGACTACATGGCTTATTCACATATGTTTATGGCCAACGAAGAAGCAAATGAGGATAATGTTCCTAATTTTCAGTTTGAGTGGAAAAAACTCTTCATGCCTTCTGGAGTGGTTACAGCTAGAGAATATAATTTCTCCGAGAAGCAATTATACGGGCTAAATTTTCTTAAATCTTCTGCTTGGTTATTTTTAGCTGGGCTTAGTATATTTTTTGGTACAGTCAGCCACGCTCATACATCTGCAAGATCATACGTCAGTACTAACGGCAGTTGTCTGAGTGTCCGTGAACAACCTAGCGTCAACTCTCGAATTGTGGACTGTCTTCCCAATGGTACGGAAATCAGGGATGGGCAAATTATCAATGGTTTTTCTAAGCTGTCTCGCAATAGATTTGTTTCTGCGAGATGGATTAGCAGAACACCAAATTATCGTCGTCGTAAGACTCATATTACTAGTCGTGGTGTTGGTAGCTCAGTTAATCTGAGGTTTGGATCTCGTAGTTCATCTGTGAGAGAAGTTCAACGAGCTTTAGGTGTGCAACCTACGGGATATTATGGACCTGTCACTACTCGCGCAGTCCGACAATTTCAGGCTCGGAATAACTTACCTGTTGACGGTATTGTTGGTTCCCAAACTCGCATGGTTTTATTTGGGAATACTTACAGAAGTTCTCAGGGCAGAGGAGTTAATCTGAGATTAGGATCTCGAGGCGCATCTGTGAGAGAAGTTCAAAGAGCTTTAGGTGTTCAACCCACGGGATATTATGGCCCCGTAACTGCTCGCGCGGTCCGGCAATTTCAGTCTCGGAATAACTTACCTGTTGATGGTATGGTCGGTTCTCAAACTCGCAGGGCTTTATTGGGAAGTTAATTCAAAATAATTTTGCACAATTTCTAAGATGCGTTCCGCTGCATGACCGTCTCCATAAGGATTGATGGCGTTTGCCATTGCGTCATAGACGTTGGGGTTACTTAGTAAGTCTGCGGCTGCTTGAACAATTTTCTGCGCTGTGGTTCCTACAAGTTTGGCTGTACCAGCAGTTACAGCCTCTGGCCTTTCTGTAGTCTCTCGGAGAACCAATACTGGTTTTCCCAGGCTTGGGGCTTCTTCTTGCAAACCACCAGAGTCAGTTAACAAGAAATGCGATCGCCCAATTGCCCCCACTAGTTCGGCATAATCTAAAGGTTCAATTAAAAAGATACGGGGATGATTCCCTAATAGTGCTTGTAATGGTTCTCGCACTGTGGGGTTCCGGTGCAATGGTAACACCAAGGCTGTATCAGGAAACTTATCTAATATCTGTAAAAATGCTTGCGCGATCGCTTGTAATGGTTCTCCCCAGTTTTCCCGCCGATGAACTGTTGCTAGCAAGATGCGATAGGAATTCCAATCTAAACCCGGTACATTACAGGTGGGTTGAGTTGCAGCTACATTTAATAGTGCATCAATGACAGTGTTACCTGTGATGTGAATTGTTCCCAAAACCCCAGAACGTTGTAAGTTATCCGCAGCCCAAGGAGTGGGCGCAAAGTGTAACTGGGTGATTTGAGAAATCAGCCGCCGATTCGCTTCTTCCGGATATGGATTCCATAAGTCGTCAGTTCTTAAACCAGCTTCTACATGACCAACGGGGATTTTTTGATAAAATGCTGCCAAAGCTGCGGCAAAAGCTGTGGTAGTGTCTCCCTGAACTATGACTAATTCCGGCTGACTTTTGTGAAATAATCTTTCTAATCCCTCTAAGCTTCGACAAGTAATATCATTTAAGGTTTGCTGAGGCTGCATAATTTCTAAATCATCATCAGCTTTCAGGTTGAATAAATGCATCACTTGCTCTACCATCTCGCGATGCTGTCCAGTTAAAATTACCTGTAAGTCAAATTTTGGCGAATTTTGAAATACTTGAATGACAGGAGCCAGTTTAATCGCTTCTGGACGTGTACCTAAAATAATGCCAACTTTCCTTTTAATAGTCATTTTTGAAGAATATATCATTGCCTGATCACTACAAACTATAGCAATCCTATTAAAATCATCCGCTATATTCAAGATAGAGAAATTAAACATGAAAAAACCCGGCTTAACCGGGCAGATGCTCTGTTTGTCGAATTGATCAGAAGGAACTATACCTCAATTTCACACGTTAAAGGACAAGCCGCGTATACAGAAGAGGTCTGTATTTGCTCCCCTTCTCCATGTAACCAGCTCAACCACTTGACTTGATTGGGGTGTACACCTTTAAAAGTCAACACGCCAGCAGCGATCATTACTCCCAGGACATTCAACATAATTAAACCGCCTGATACCAGCAAAACCGCACTAACAGGCATTACAGATTGCAAGACAATTGACAATAAGCATCCGACCGTAGCCATTAAAAAGACTAATGGAAAACCGACAACCAACAAGCATACTGCCAATGTGAACGTCCAAATCAAAAAACTTTTGATCATCAAGGAGTAGGTCTTTCCTAGATTAGAGCCTTTAGCCGAAACCATGACTTTTCCTCCCAAAAATATACAGCAAGGTTTTCATTTCAGTCATATCTCGTTTTTAACGACTTAACTGAATTGTTCAATTGAAGTTTAAGTATATAGAATGCTTTTCATAAAATGAGCATTTTTTTACTAAACTTTACATTTGATTTTTGATAAAGATGAGTGTATGGTCAATTTCGCTCGTAATTTGCCACCTAGTTTATGGCATCTATCTTCGGGAATACTTCAGAATATGACTTGGCTATGCCAGTTTGTTTCCCAGTTTTAAATTCAGTCTTACTTAACATTTCTTATCAAGGTTACTACTAATTCTCATAATTCTCATAAAAGACTGAAAAGCTCCTCAGTGTTGCAGGCTGCAAACCCCACCAGCAAATCCAACGTAGATTTAGCTAAAGATTATTGAGTATTTAAAATAACTTAAAAATTGATAAATTATACGGTGTTTTGTGCAGCAGCTATATATGATCCCAAAAATCAGAAAAATATACAAAAGGACTACGGTTTATTGCTTTTAAAACATCATGTGCTCAAGTCACATAGTTTCTCTGGGGACAAGTTTAGGTAGAATACAGGGTAAAAACAATCTTCTGAGTTTTGTTCTCCCTCAACCCTGTAACTGAATTGATCACTGATAAACTATCGAAACCGCAATTGTTTAAAGGTATTGCCCTTTTTACACCAGGAGGCGATTTAATTTACTGCATCGACCCTAACAAGCAGGGGCGATGGCATTTACATTTATGTGCGGCTTTGCAGGAAATCTTAGACTTACCAGAACCGCCACATTTTTTAGTGCCTTGCTATACTGCAACTATTGACCACTGGTTAGATCCACATACTCACCACGTCAGAACGTTTGCTGAAGCCTATCCATCTGTTATCCGACATCAGGCTCTACTAAATGCTATTTTTTGCACGGATTTAGTTTGGCAAACAGCACCTTGGCAAGAGGGATTGTGCGATCATATGGTCTTAGCAACTTATCGCTCCACCTTTCCCCAACTTTGGGAAGACCATGATTTAATAGTCAATTTGGACTCCTCCCAAGCTCAAGTACAGTCTGATATACCTATGAACCTTACACAAAAGTTACAGTTACAAGCAGAATGTTATGTTTTGCGGCTGTTTGTGGCTGGACATAGTTTAAACACACAACGCATTCTTCAGAATCTCCACGCACTTTTGGAGCGATCGCTGGGGTATCCTTACACGATGAAAGTGATTGATGTTTTAACCAATCCAGAACAGGCGGAAATTGATCAAGTTTCTGCAACTCCCACTCTGGTTAAGGTTTGGCCGCAACCAATTCGCCGCATTGTTGGGGATATAGATAATGTAGACAAACTGTTACAGATGTTAGGCGCTACAGATAAAATTTAATCTTTCATCAAAATTTTCGCCAAATTTATGCGTATAAAGCCTTTTTTAGGCTAATCAAGTACACACCAATTTGCTCCCTATTCCCTGTTCCCTATTCCCTAAAACTAAAACTAAAACATTTTGTACCTCACGAGCATGGGAAATGCTATATTCTTAATTAGGAATTACGTTCGCGTAGCGTTTCCGCAGAAAATATGACGAATTAAATAATTACTTCCAAAGTCCGCACCAAAAACGCCCAGTTATCTGCTGCTTCTTCAATAATCTTTTGTGTTGGTTTACCCGCCCCATGTCCGGTTTTGGTCTCAATTCTAATTAACACTGGAGCATCACTAGCTTGACTAGCTTGCAAGGTTGCTGCGAATTTGAAACTGTGGGCGGGAACAACGCGGTCATCATGGTCTGCTGTGGTAATTAAAGTTGCAGGGTAAGCCGTCCCTGGTTTGAGGTTATGCAGTGGCGAATAACTATATAGTGTTTGAAACTCCTCTGGGTTATCTGGTGAACCATATTCGGTAGTCCAAGCCCAGCCAATGGTAAATTTATGAAATCGCAACATATCCATCACCGCCACCGCTGGTAAAGCTGCACCAAACAACTCAGGACGCTGAGTCATACAAGCACCCACCAGCAAACCGCCATTACTAGCACCGGCGATCGCTAATTTCCCACTGTGTGTATAACTGTTATCAATCAACCACTCCGCCGCAGCAATAAAATCATCAAAGGTATTTTGCTTTTTCGCCTTCATTCCCGCCTGGTGCCATTCGTCGCCATACTCCCCACCACCGCGTATATTTGGCAGAGCATAAATACCACCCATCTCCATCCATACCAATATGCTCACAGAAAAATCAGGATTCATTGAGACATTAAAACCGCCGTAAGCGTAGAGGTAAGTGGGATTATTACCATCTAATTTAATGTCTTTTTTATGAGTAATAAACATTGGTACAGTAGTACCATCCCTACTACTGTAAAATACTTGTTTGGTTTCATAATCCTCTGGATGAAAATCTATTTGTGGCTGACGGAAAACCTCACTTTTACCCGTCACCATGTTGTAGCGATAAATAGTTTCTGGTACAGTGAAGCTGGTAAAACTATAAAAAGTTTCAGTATCATTGCGCTTGCCACTAAAACCACCTGCTGAACCAACTCCTGGTAATTCTACCTCACGCACTAATGTGCCATTCAGATCAAAAATTTTAATTTGGGTACGTGCATCTTGGAGGTAGTGAACAACAAATTGATTATTGATAATTTTCGCACTTTCCAAAGTTGCGGCAGATTCAGGGATAATTTCTTGCCAAGTTTCTTGAGCAGGCTTTTGGGTATCAATAGCAATTAATCTGCCCCGTGGAGCCTTGAAATCTGTACGAAAATAAAAGACGCTCTCATCATTTTCAATAAAACTATAATTAGCTTCAAACTGGTTAATTAGTTCTACAACTTCGGCATGGGTGTTAGTTAAATCCTTGTAGAAAACTAAATTTCTCACATCAGTTCCCAGCCAAACATAAATAATTAAATAATTGCCATCTTCAGTTACTTCAGCACTAAAACCCCATTCCTTTTGGTCGTCACGATCATAAATTAAAACATCTTCAGATTGGGTAGTACCTAGTTGATGATAATAAAGCTTTTCATAATAATTCACATCTTCTAATTTAGTTTTTGCATTTTGTTCATCGTAACAACAGTAGAAAAAACCTTGGTTATCCTTTGTCCAGGAAGCACCAGAAAATTTAATCCACTTCAGATGATCTGGGAGGGTTTCGCCTGTTTCCACATCACAAACTTTCCACTCTTGCCAATCTGAACCAGATATAGATATACCATAAGCTACCAGTTGACCATTCTCACTAATGGCTAATCTTGAAAGAGCAATAGTACCATCGTTTGAGAGTTTGTTAGGGTCGAGTAAAACTCTAGGTTCAGCATCAAGGCTTTTGAGGGTGTAGAGGACGCTTTGATTTTGCAGTCCATCGTTTCTGACATAAAAGTAGTTATTACCTTTTTTACATGGGGTACCATATTTTTCATAATCCCAAAGTTTAGTCAGGCGTTGTTTAATTTTCTCCCTAGCAGGAATTTCTCTTAAGTAATTAAAAGTAACTTGATTTTCAGCCGCAATCCATCTGCGGGTTTCTGCTGAGTCTGGTTCTTCTAACCAACGGTAAGGATCTGTAACTAAAGTCCCATGGTAGTTATCAACTTGATCACTTTTGTTGCTGATTGGGTAAGACATAAGCAATCAAAACTTAAAAAAAATGGTAAATTTATATAAAACATAAAACGAAAGTTCTCAGATATGCTCTTCGTAATTTGCCGCTACACCCCTAAGGGTTAGTAGGAGAGGATATTAACAAAAGATACAAAATCAGCTAAACCACTGTCCCTAAAATCTATTTGACTCAGAGTGCTAATCTCTAAAATTTTGTCTTGTGGACAGGTTTTATCTGGAACTAAATCAGCGGGAATATTCAACCCGGCTAACCCTACCTGATAATTCTGGTCAATATCACTGATATCTGTGTTTTCTTGAGCATCCGCCAATAACACCGGGGTAGAAGCACTATTTTCTGTGTCCTTTTGACAGTTATCCGAGAGTTCAGTTAAGCTGGTTATGATGTCTGTAAGGTTTATAATACCAGGATTATTAGCACAATCATCTGTATTGGAGGATAATTTATCCTCTGCTGTGGGTTCTTCTACGTATACAAGCTGGTGAAAGTCCTCAGACTGTAGTAACTGCATTTGTTCCAAGTTCAACAGGGCTACTAATTGCTCACTAGTTGCAATCTCCGTTTCTCTACCTTGGAGAACTAGTTCTTGGGCTTGTTTAATTTCGGTAACGACAATTTTTGCTAGGGTGAGATAGGTATTGTCAGGGTTAGCGATCGCATTTGCCGCTGCTTGACATAATCTACACCAATGAGGAAAATTTTGCCTCCGGCCAATTTCCACCAACTGCTGACAACATTGCTGGAGATGTAGCCGAGATTCGGGTGTTTTGTTTTTCTTAAACAGTTGCAACATTTCCCGCACTGTTTGTAACACCTGCGGGTGAAATTCATCCCCATAGTCCTTGGCTACCGTGCCTAAGATCGAATATTCTTCTGAAAATCCTACAGACGGAGGTGATTGTGTGGATGTAGTTTGGCTGTATTCTTCTTGCACATGAGGAATATCCACCCACGCTATCACCTCAGTCAGTCGGCTGACAATATCTTCCGAGGTTATTTCTACTTCTGTTCGAGTGTTTTCCTTTGCCAGTCTAGTACTGTTTTGTTTGAGAAGCAATTCCAGATGCTCATACAGCCCTTGAAATTCCGCAGCACTTTCTGATACCCGAGTATTAAGCGTCTCTTCTGATAGAGCCTGGGAACTGCCACATAAATCTTCTAATAGTACCTTTAAGGTATTACATACATTGAGAAATAAAGATGTTAACTTTTCGTCAACCTGAACCGGATGTTCTTGAAGAACTTTAAAACAATCTTCTAGACGGTGGGATGTGTGTTCAATGCTAATTAGCCCTAGCATACCCGCCCTTGCTGTGAGCCAATGAGCCGCCTGGGAAATTTCGTTGACCATTTCAGGGTTATTCAAGGTATTTTGGATATCCAGTAACCCCTGCTCAATTGTATTCACATTGTCTCTAGCTTCTTCTATGAAGTAACCTAAAACTGGCTGTTGTTCCCGCAGCATAATAAAAGTTCTGAGTGCTGATTGGTTTTTGCTGATTTAGTTGGATTCTAGGATTACCACTAGGATGTTTGGTGAAACTACCCGGCGTTTTACCCAATTTCATCCTACCTAGCTTTAGGGCCCAGAGAGTAAATAAGTTCAGTGGAGACGCTACTCATCTCGTCTATTATAGAGAGCGAGGCAAATCCAATCCCCTTGGACTTGGGCGATGGCACCCCCAGGAAATGGATCGGTTTGTGAACGGTTTGGTGCTATAATTAACGCTGTTAATTTTTCAATGTGTTCAAAACTCGGAGGCTCACTGAGAATATTTTGTAATATTTGTCTCATGACGCGACGTTGCAGCGCTAATGGTGCTTTCTGTAATACCCGCCGATTCAACCTTAACTCAGTCCAATTTCCTTCATTACTGGTGCGGTGCGCATCTGTCCCCGCTATGGCTTCTTCCCTTAACTTGTCAGCTGCTTGCTCTAAGTATTCCACTTCGCCTTGTAATAGTTCTGCTGTTTGGGCTAAGGCGAATTCTACTTTGGGGTTGAAATTTGCTTGTAAATATGGGATTAATTCTTGGCGAATGCGGTTGCGGGCGTATTTGACATCTTGATTAGTGATATCTTCCCACACTGGGAGATGAAAGTCTTGACAAAATTTTTCTGTTTGTTGGCGAGTAATTTCTAAAAGCGGGCGGATGAGTAAAACATCTGCTGTGAGTGGTCTTTGCCAAGTAAGTGCTTGTAACCCATCAGCACCTGTGCCGCGCATTAAGTTGTAAAGCAGAGTTTCAGCGCGATCGCTGGCGGTATGTCCTGTAACAATATACTGGTAACTATTTCCTTGGGCAATGGCAGTTAAAGCTTGATACCGCCAATTACGAGCCGCCGCTTCACTATTTAAAGGTTCCCTAGCTGTTGCTAAATAAAAGCATATACCCCAAGTTCTAGCTAATTTTTCCACATGATGGGCATTAGCTTCAGAATCGCTACGCCAGCGATGATCACAGTGGGCGATCCCTAAATCCCATTCACCCTTGGGTTGTAAATCTGAGAGTAACTTGATTAAACACAGAGAATCTTGCCCACCAGAAACCGCTACTAATAGCCTCTGATGACGCTCAAATAAGTGGCGCGAGCGAATCGTACGATGTATTTTTGCGTGTAGGGCAGTCCATACCATTTGATCTTCTGTTTTACCTCCTCCCTGAGCGCTATGCATTACCCACATTTTTCTTAACAATTAAACAAAAGACTTAACATCACAGTGAAAGGCTTGATGGCTATAGTTTTGAAAGAGGAGAGTAGGTAATGGCATCATGGAAAAGTGGGCAGCGAAAGAATTGGCACAGGTAAACTTAGGGGATGCACGTCGAAACAAGCGGTTAATCAGGATAGTAGAAGATTTTGCAGCACAACCAGATAGTAGTGTACCACTTGCTTGTGGAAATATAGCAGCAACAAAGGCGGCATATAATTTTTGGAAATCACCACATTTTCAAGCAAGTGATATTCGTGCTGCCCACACATCCAGCACCATAGAAAGAATCAAAAAACATGAGATAGTATTGGCAATACAAGATACAACAAACATAGATTTAACATCGCACCCAGCCACAAAAGGAGTAGGTTATCTTGACCACAGAAAATCATCAGGATTAAAAGTACATTCAACACTTGCAGCCACAAGTAATGGAGTACCGTTAGGAATTATTGAGCAGCAAATATGGGCAAGAGAACAAGAGAATTTAGGTATTGCTAAAAGACGTCCAGACCAGCCACCTTCTTTGCATGATGCTGTGCGAATGATTGCCACTCTTGGTGGTTTTTTGGGTCGCAAAGGTGATGGTGAACCGGGTGTGAAAACCATTTGGCGTGGGCTACGACGCTTACACGATATTGCTGCTACTTGGCAATTACTTCACTCCGATTCCCCATCTCATCTTGACATTTAGCGATCGCCTATGGCGGAGGGGTAGCCCCTCGCCCCTGTATTCAAAAACTCAATCACCTGTTGGGTTTTCTCAATGTCCATACTTATTCTTTTTTGTCAATCCTCCCCACTATGCACATCTCTACAACCTTTATTGTGTTTGCCTTCCAGCAATGTTAAGAAAGATGTGGGTAATGGATAGCCTGAGCGGGAGGGGTTAGGGGATAATTAAAAAAACCAACCGTAAGAATGCAAACCTTTACCTAAAAGATTCACACCCAAATAGCAAATCCAGACTACCACAAAACCACTGGCGGCTAAAATGGCCGGGCGCCGACCTTGCCAACCGCGAGTAATGCGGGCGTGGAGATAAGCCGCAAAAACTAACCAGGTAATTAACGCCCAGGTTTCTTTGGGATCCCAACTCCAGTAGGAACCCCAAGCTTCGTTAGCCCACACCGCACCGGCAATAATACCAATGGTAATCAGAGGAAATCCTAGTCCAATGACGCGATAGCTCATATTGTCTAAGGTTTCAGCCAGGCTCAGGCGCTGTGGTGATAGTAGTTCCCCAGCAGTTACTACCCTAGCAGACTCAGTAACCGTGACTAAATTTAAAACCGCCGTATGACCGTTGCCATTGTTGTTATTTTCAAAGGGAGCAAAGCCATTACTTTCTATCGGCGGTGTTCCTGGTTGGGAAGTTAGCTCCCCTGCTTTATGCAAGCGGTAGCCCTTACTGCGATAACCCCCATTACCTACAGAACTGCCTTGTAGTTGAATATTTTCACCGCGAGTCACTATGAGAAAGGCGATCGCTAGTAGTGATCCTACCATCAAAGCGGCATAACTCAACATCATCACACTGACGTGCATCATCAGCCAGTTGGACTTGAGAGCAGGTACTAAAGGTTCTGCTGATTGCATTTCTGATGGTAAGGTGAGAGCAGCAAAAGCAGTAATCCCCATTGCCACCGGGGCGGTAACAACTCCTACTAAGCGGCTGTGACTAGTGTTCTCCGCAAACAGATGCACTGCGGTAATACCCCACACCAAGAAAAATAGCGATTCATACAAATTACTGAGGGGAAAATACCCCGCTTCTATCCATCGCGCCCCTAGTAGGGTGGCTATACACAAATTGGCGATCGCCATACCCCCAGTCCCCAAAGTAGCAAGTGCGGGCAGATTGGGAAAGGCAGCACCTCCCCAATACACCAGCATTGTGAGAAATAATACAGCAAAACTGGCATTGTCCAACCAGTTCTGGAGTTCAACCAGATTCATAAAGTGTTCTCCCCAGTTGATTCCTTAAAATAATGATTCTGACTGTTCTGATCCTATCGGCTTAGGAGACTCATTGGACATGCTTTTTAGTCCCCCTTGGTGCATTAAACCCTTGCTACCCATACTGCCAGCAAATCACCCTTTAGACTACCTAGCCGGTACCTTTTGTCTCACCTTTTTTCAGTATTATAAAAATTTCATAGCGCATACTGTGATCATCGCTGACAGCAGATGTTACGCCAATTGATTGTGTGGCATCTAGAAAAGTTTGTTGCTGAGGAAATACAGTGTTTAATGTGAAGTTTTGTACACTCCTTTCAATATCCAAGAAAAATCTTCCATTGGGATGGAGTTCTACAGGAACCGTTTCTTGAAATGTCGCACTACTAGCTAGTGTTTGATCAGGTTTAGGAATAATTTTATCTGTGATGGGAGCCCCCACTACCAAAAAAGCAATATCGTCATCTAACCAACCATGGGTGGCAGTTAAAGTATTAAAGGGTGTAATCCAGTTAATAACCGGTTTACCTGCAACTGTACTCGGTTGAATCTGGAACTGATATTGGTTTTGCATCACCTCATCCAGCTTTTTCAAAGATGCTTCAGCTGACTTACGCAGGCTTTTCCCGTTTGAGGCATCTCTTGCTTGTACCATGAGTAACAAGCCAGCTCGGAAATCTTGAGAATAATCTTCATTTGAGCTATTGGGAATCACCGAAACAGAAAACTCACCTTGCATCCAACTGAGAAAATCTTTATCTAAATCTAATCCGGTAAGGGACTTAACACCACCTCGCAATTGTTCCGGTGATATCGGCGAAAGAGGGTTTTTTTGTGATATTAAAACGTAGTCTGCCCACAAACTTTGTAAGTTTCTGTGAGACAGCATCATTAATGTGTCCGCAGGTAACCGGTTTTGCATGGTTTCGGCGGTCTTTTCCACTTTTAGCACACGCTGACTCTGAGAATTTCGCCACGAAATACCCCTGATCCTTATTCCTTCAGGTTCCAAAGTGAGAGACCCGGCTAAACCTTGGTTATTTTGCAGTTGAGTTAAAACTTGAGCAGGTAAAGGACGGTTGGGAGCAACAGCAGCTAGTCTGGCGGCTATTGGTACATTCAGATAAAACTGAGCAAAGGGGCGATGATGAGAAATTTTCCGCAAATTATCCCCAAAACCCTCTACTGTTGCTAGGGATGCTTTACCTTGATATGTATCAATGGCTCGTTCTGTGGCTTGCGGATCATCAGTGATGACTAGAAACCTTTGATCTACTAATGCGGCTGAAAGCTTTTCCCCTGATTGACTATCAGTTTGTCTAATGGTAATTCCTTGATAAGTATGCTCAGTCCATTTACCTTGTTTCAGGGTTTTGGGTTCTGCCAAGATGCTGTTGGCTGCTTCTAGGTTTTTGACCGGTAATACCATCACCATGGATTGTTGGGCTATAGCACCATCGCCATGCTTGTTTAAAGGTTTGATCCCTGGTTGAATTGTTGGGGGCGAGAGAATTGCTAGGGTGACTTGATCGCCTACCCAAGGGGCGATGTCTTTCTGGAACTCATAACCATTCTCACTGAAAAAGCGATCGCGCAACTGCACTAAATTTTTAGTGATTTCTGCTTGGGTTTCTTTTGTTCCCAACTCCTGTAATTGTTGCCATTGTTTGGGATCTGTGGTTAGAGAAACCGTAAACAGGGCATCTTGAGGGATAATATTTACACCCACTGGCAAGTCTCTAGAAGATGTTTGCCTCTGGCTTAAAAACCAGTATGCTGCACTTCCCACACCAATTAAGAATCCAGCAGCCAATAGTGTCAGCAGCGGAGATGGTTTCTTAGTATTCTTTTTAATCACAGATACAATAGGCAGCGTCATCGAAACCTATACCTCATCCTTTGCTAAATTGAGTAGACAAGTTTTTTGGGATGTTTCCTAGAAGGGAAATCAGTCATCCTCCTAGCACTTTGAAAGTATAGCTAACTTGAAAAAGCTGCAAGCTATCAGTATCCTCAGATGCACCGTAGTCACACAAATTATATTTATTTTGTATCCAATAATACTAACTTCCTGGCTCTTGTCCATTTGGGTAAATCAGTGTTGAACTGCCCAAATACTTGGTTAAACAAGGCGAAAAAACTTCATATATTAAAGTCAGGGGTCGTCCATGATGCCAAAACAAGTAATGACGACCCCAAAAAGGACCAGATACCCCAAAACCTGACTCTAGTGCTGCTGAATTACCATAGTAAATTCCCTGTATATCACGGTATAACTCTGTACGAATACGAGCTAGACTCGCCCAGATAGGTAGTGAACGATTTTGCAAAAATTCATCTACATGACTAGCTTCCCACCATGAGGTAGCATAACCCAATCGTTGACCCGATGCAGTACGTAACCATACCTGTCGCCGCAGTCGTGGACCCGGCACAGCTTTAATTAATTCCGGCGCTTCATCTGGGTTCATGCCAATCAAAGACATATCAATCACATCCACTTCTGTCGGTTCTCCCGTCAGTAATTGTAAATGTCTTGTAGGCGATCCGTCACCTAAAAGTAACAATTGCCACGCTGGTGCTAACTGTGAGTGTGGCAAACTTTTTTGGATCACCTCTTCCCCACCTTGCCAAATTGGAGTGAGGGGATGCCATGCTGTTGGCAATGTTGAATTGTTTTTCCCTGTAAAAATTGCAGTCAATGTTCTTTACAAAAGTTCACCTACTTCTATAAAAGCACAAAAATTATGCTTGCAACAGTGAGTTGAAAACTAGAGAGACAATCTTCTACCAAATAAAAAATGCGGATGGCGAGACTCGAACTCGCAAGGCAAAGCCACACGCACCTCAAGCGTGCGCGTATACCAATTCCGCCACATCCGCGCTGTTTGTACAGAAATAAACTATAGCACAAAAAAAATAAAGATAGTGAGAAAATAGTTAAATTTAGTAAAAGTCACCCAAAAATTCAGTGGAAGTAGACACAAATCCTGGGAAGGAGGATATATGACCGACAAATCTAGTGGATTGATGAGTGAGGTGCCAACTGCCCTCACAAAAGCCTAGGAGAATCCAAACTGGCAGATGCTAGTAGTAGTAAGCCAAGCTGTCAGAATCATCCTCGTTACCGCACTATGGAAATAGAAAGACAAGCCATCAATATTGAGAGAGTAGAAAAAGATTGGCTATTTTTGTCTATCTCAAAACTCAAAGGTTGCTCAAAAGTTCCTACAATCAATCCTGTCATCATTTGAAATCCAGCGACAGTATTGTGGCCAATCCGAGAGGAGACAACAACCATCTACTGGTACTAACATCGAAACTGGTTGGGTGAGTGGGGACAATGAAAAACAAGTTTCTGTATCTAATCAGGATTGGAAACAGTTAGGACAGTTTAGTAAATCTAAAGTCCGGTTGATTTGACGCTCAACAGGATGAATTATCATGACGGTTCCAACCGCTTGCGTCGCTTCCCTCTCAGCACGCTTCGTGACTGAGTTTCCCGCATACCATGTATTTCTATGAAGTTTGACAAAATATTAATTGCCAATCGGGGGGAAATTGCCCTTCGCATTCTCCGCGCCTGTGAAGAAATGGGAATCGCCACGGTTGCGGTTCACTCCACAGTTGACCAGAATGCTCTCCACGTTCAACTTGCCGACGAAGCGGTTTGCATTGGCGAACCTGCTAGTAGTAAAAGTTATTTGAATATTCCCAACATTATTTCTGCTGCCCTAACACGTAATGCCAGCGCCATTCACCCTGGTTATGGATTTTTAGCAGAAAATGCCAGATTTGCAGAAATTTGTGCTGACCATCATATTGCCTTTATTGGACCGAATCCTGAAGCCATAAGGCTCATGGGGGATAAATCCACAGCTAAAGAAACCATGCAAAAAGCTTTGGTACCAACTGTACCAGGTAGTGATGGCTTAGTAGAATCCGAACAAGAAGGATTGCTAATTGCCAAGGATATGGATTATCCGGTCATGATTAAAGCTACTGCTGGTGGGGGCGGTAGAGGAATGCGTTTAGTGCGTTCTGAAAGTGAATTTGTCAAACTTTTCTTAGCAGCCCAAGGGGAAGCCGGAGCGGCCTTTGGTAATTCTGGCGTTTATATAGAAAAATTTATTGAACGTCCGCGGCACATTGAATTCCAAATTTTGGCAGATAATTACGGTAACGTTATCCATTTGGGTGAACGGGACTGCTCAATTCAGCGCCGCAATCAAAAGTTACTCGAAGAGGCTCCCAGTCCCGGACTTGACCCAGAACTACGAGAAAAAATGGGACAAGCTGCTGTCAGAGCAGCTCAGTTTATCAACTTTACTGGGGCTGGTACAGTTGAATTTCTTCTAGATAGGTCTGGTAAGTTCTACTTTATGGAAATGAACACCCGGATTCAAGTTGAGCATCCTGTGACAGAAATGGTGACGGGAGTAGACTTAGTTGCTGAACAAATCCGCATTGCCCAAGGGGAACGACTAAGAATTACCCAAGACCAAGTAATCTTAAGAGGTCATGCTATTGAATGCCGCATTAACGCCGAAGACCCAGAGCATGACTTTCGCCCGGCTCCCGGACGTATTAGCGGGTATCTTCCCCCTGGTGGACCCGGTGTCCGTATTGATTCCCATGTTTACACCGACTACCAAATCCCCCCCTATTATGATTCTCTGATTGGTAAATTAATTGTTTGGGGTCCAGACCGAGCTACTGCAATTAACCGCATGAAACGCGCATTGCGAGAGTGTGCCATTACGGGACTTCCCACTACTATTGGATTTCATCAAAAGATTATGGAAAACCCCCGATTCTTGCAAGGTAATGTCTACACCAATTTTGTCCAGGAGATGAACCTTTAGGTCTTGGGAAAATAAAAGAGGTTGGGGGAGGGGGTAAAGCAGTTAGTCTGGTGCTAAAATCTTTTACCCTCTTCCTACTCCCACTCCTATTACTTAATTCAAGCGAGTCATCATGGTGAGCAATCCTTGCTGACCGAGCAGAATTTCCCTAATGAGGCTGAGAATTCCTACCCAAAGAATAGGGGTAATATCTACCCCTCCTATGGGCTGCACTAGCTTTCGCAATGGCACTAAAAAGGGCTCAGTAGGCCAAGCTATCAGGTTAAAGGGCAAACGATTCAAGTCCACTTGTGGATACCAAGTGAGAATTATCCGGAAAATAAACAGAAATGTCATCAGTCCCAATAAAGGGCTGAGAATCCAAACAGTCAGGTTAACACCAGTCATTGGTTTGAGCTACTATCTGTGAACTAAGAAAGAATTTAGGCGAAAGCCAGCAAGGCAGGAATGTTTGAATGTTCTTGGTTCAATTTTAACGAATTCCAGGAAGGATACTTTTTTTCACTCACCAGTCAGGATGTTGCACTTTTTTAGTGAGACACCATATTAGAATTATGATCAAGTGTGTAAAAAAAAGGTTTAGAACTATGACGCCTTCATTAGCAAATTTTCTTTGGAGTCTGTTTTGGGGTGGTGTGATTGTAGTACTCCCTGCTACAGTTGGGCTGATTTTCATTAGCCAAAAAGATAAAATCCAGCGTTCATAATTCCTGGGAGAGTCGCTTTGACTCTCATAAAAATATCGCGGTCAGCTGGAAAAACAGCGACTTTAGCCCTGAGAGGAAAGACACTTGGTGGTTAAAACCACCGTGGTCTTTTCTGGGTAAAAGTAGCCAGTAAGTTAGGCTTAGACTTTAGCCGACTGGGTAGACGGTGTTTGACGACCGTAGGGAGAGTAAGACTGTGGGGTTCGACCTAAAGTTACTCTGTCAGCAGGATCTCAGTGTCTTTAGACCATCAGAGTGTCAACTAATTTGCATATTTTCTCAGCTAGGCATCTTGCCTGCCTGAATTATGCGAGTTAAACATGATGTAGCTTACCCAATTGCACCAACAGCAAACAGTCCCCCCACTGAGGACAAGCTATACTTTGACTAGCTGGCGATAAACAGCTTCAGAGCTTCTTTCCCAGAGGCTTTGAAGCTTCAATATATTGTTGATATTGTGCCTGATTAGAGTAGTGATTTTAATTGTGACTCGCTAACATAGATTTGATATTTGGAAAAGAACAATGGTAAATTTTGGGCTGAACTCAGCCAGCGTTCTGGCTCAGGTCAATTTTGGGACGAACTCAGCCAGTATTCTAGGAATTTTCCTGGCTGTGTCTGGGGCAGCACTGTATTTTCTCCGCACTGTGCGTCCAGAACTGTCACGAGATCAAGATATTTTTTTTGCAGCAGTGGGCTTACTCTGCGGGTTTATTCTCATTTTCCAAGGGTGGCGGTTAGACCCAATTTTACAATTTAATCAGCTGCTTTTAGTCGGATCAACTGTATTTTTTGCGGTTGAAAGTATTCGTTTGCGAGGTATAGCTACTCAACAAGCTAAGCGGAACACTCCTATTGTGGATGAGGAGCGAGAAGTAAGCAGAAGCTATTCCTACGATCGCAGGGGATATGAGGCTGAGGTAGAAGAAGACTTAGAACCCCTTCCCTATGAAGACGAAGAACCACCTGTGCGCCCTCGTATTCGGGGTAGCAGGGATACTCGTTCCCCCCGTGATGAATACTATGAGGATCAACCACCTCGCCGCCCAGAACGCCGCAGTGGTAGGGAAAGACCAGAAACCCCAGACAGAAAGGGTCGTCCTAGTTCTGTCCGTCCTGGGAGTCGCAGTCGTGAGAGTTTTGGAGCAGAAAATTGGAGTGCTGATAGGGAAGTTGATGATTGGGATACTTCAGGTACTGAAGGGAGAAAATCTTCGAGCCGTAACACTAATAGACCACCACGTCGGGAAACTCGCGACCAGGATGTCCCTTCCCGACCCAGAAAGCGCCGGACGTCTCCAGACTCAAGTTCACCCAGCCCCCTTGATGATGATGCAATACCAACTGAATACGTACCATATAACCCGATAGAAAACCCCAATGGGGAGCCAGATAATTTGACTGACTTGGATTAGGGGACTAAACTGCAACTTAAATTATACCCAGAGATAGACATTGTTACCATTATGTCCACATAATAGAGTGCATACAGCGAGGTAACTTTATTATGGACAACAATCAAATAACTATTTCGATTGGCGACACTGCTAAAGACCTAGGCGTGTCAGTAAAAACCGTTAGACTTTCGCATTATGAAAGGTGATGTAGGTCTTATGGGTATATAACAATATCAAAATTAAGAAAACATTGGAGGTCGAACAATGTTACTCAGTTTTCAAACAGCACTGATACTAAACAACAAACAGGTGTCAGCTTTCCGTAAAGCTTCTGGTACTGCACGACACGCATATAACTGGGCAAATGCTGCAATCCTAGAGGTTTTGAAACTGCGGGAAACTGATAAATCTGTC
>NZ_JAQMTM010000141.1:0-6687 GCF_028331085.1 Anabaena sp. CS-542/02 | reverse complement strand
GGTGTGTTCGGTGTGTTCGGTGTGTTCGGTGTGTTCGGTGTGTTCGGTGTGTTCCCTAATATAAAAATTACCTGTTTAATACTTTCCAAACATCCTCTAACAATAAAAAAATAAGGAGCAGATTAATCTACTCCTTATTTACTGGGGCGCTAGGATTCGAACCTAGGGATGGCGGGACCAAAACCCGCTGCCTTACCACTTGGCTACGCCCCAATGATTCACACTATGACAATATAGCAGCCTAACCAGGGGTAATGTCAAGTACCTTGACGAGAAATTTCCGAAAATTTTCCCCCTCTAAATTTTTTTGATTTACCAGTTGCAAATTCAGTTAAATAGGATATAATAGTAAAGTTGAAACTAAGGGCGGGTGGCGAAACTGGTAGACGCACCACACTCAAAATGTGGCGGCCTTGCGGTCATAGGAGTTCGATTCTCCTCCTGCCCATTAATTACAAAGTCAGTTAAACAGATACAACTTCTAAAATTAGGAATTAGATCAACTATACGTAAAACATATGGGAGCTTGGTAATTAGTGTATCAAGTATTATTTTACCCCCACCCGTACCATTCCCTTCACAAGGGAATGGTATTTGATGTTTTTGCTTCCCCTAATCCCTAATCCCTAATCCCTAATCCCTGTTCCCCGTTCCCTAATCATCACTTTTCCAACATATTCTCAGCAATACAATATATGTTAGACTTGAGGTGTGTTGAAGGTTAACCCGAGCAAATAAGCAAGCAATGCAACTGAAAAGATGGGAATCTCCCCGCAGAGAAGGGAGAAACGATAAAGGTAGGGGCGGTTCTGCGAGAAAACGCCAACTGAAAAAGCAAAGACAAATGTTACGCCAAAAACTTAAACAAGCTGACAAAGCACCCAAAGGGGGAAGAGAAAAAATCTTCCCCCTTTTTTTGGTGTTGTCCTATCCTACCAATTGCGCCATCCTCCAGGTGATGTAACTTTACTGGTAGATTTTCCATGATTTTGCAATAAAGATTGATATTCTTGGCTGCTAGACCAACGGTCAATTTCTCTAGCTCTTAGAACTGGGACTGGATGAGTTAATTGGGATGTGCGAGTGGCTTTGACCATTTCCCCCATTTCGGTTTTACTAATGTCATCGTAAGCACGAGCTTGGGCGACAAAGGCATCTAAATTAAGTTGTGGTGCTAGGGTAGGGGAACCACCGGCTAACTTCATTAAGACTGACATCACAACTTTGGGGTCTTGGGTGGCGAGTAATGCAGCGCGATCGCAGGTAAACTCAGCACAGCGTACCCATTCTAATAATTGTGTTTGTATGGCTTGGGCGATAAAAGTACCCACATTGGGGACAATTGCAGCTGCTAAGACCAAGAGATTCACAGGTGTTAAATAAACGCTGTGGTCACACTTAAGATGTCCTAATTCATGGGCGATCACAGCCTGTATTTCCTGTGGGGTCAACAGTTCCACCAAAGAAGTATGGAGGACAATAAAAGGCTGCTTACCCCGCATAGCAAAAGTATAAGCATTAGGAGCCGGATGTTGGCGGATATATAACTGGGGAGGGTCTATATCCAAGATTTTGCAGGCTTCTAACAATAATTGGTATAAATCAGGCAATTGTTTTTCACCCACCAACACACTGGAGGCAATATTTTCCACATAAAAAACCTGTTCGGCGACCGGTCCGAGCCAATTTCGCACCATCATATCCAGACCTGGTATCTGCTTGAGAGATGTGGTGGCTTGTAGGTCTAATGGATGACGAAAGGAGTCAGCTTTTAAGCCGATGAGCGGAGTTTTGAACAAGGACATGATATAACAACCTGAAAAAACAGAAGATCAACAGCCTCCCACAGCTAGTATAACGAGTGCTGAGTCCTGAGTGCCAGTCCCCAGTCCCCAGTACCCATTCATTCATAGCCCCTGATCCCCGATTACCCCAATTTAAGCTGGGGGAGTACTGCTACTAGGAGTTAATTCCGGATCTTGTGGTACAGCAACCACGCGCAGTATTTTCGCCCCTAGTTGCTGTAATTTCAGATCAATTCGATCATAGCCGCGGTCAAGATGCTGTAATCCGTGAAATGTCGTTTCTCCTTCAGCTGCCAGCCCTGCTAAAACTAATGCTGCGGAGGCCCGTAAATCTGCGCCTATAACTGGTGCACCGGATAAAATCGGCACTCCCCGCACAAAGGCAGTATTACCCTTGACACGAATATCTGCTCCCAAGCGATTCAACTCAGACGCATGACCCAGCCGATTTTCAAACACCGATTCATTAATCAGGCTGTCACCCTCAGCCACACTCAGTAAAGCCATAAATGGCGCTTGCATATCCGTGGGAAAACCAGGATGGGGTAAAGTTTCAATATCCGTAGCTCTGAGGGTGGATGCGGGGAGGATACGTAAGCAGTCTGGTGCATCTTGCATGATCGTTAAACCCATTTTCCGCAATTTAGCAATTACTGGAATTAGGTGGTTTGGTAACACTGGAGACATACTAATTTCTGAACCAGTCATAGCTCCAGCTACTAAGAACGTTCCCGCCTCAATGCGATCGGGAATAATACTGTAGTCGATAGAATGTAACTTGGTCACACCCACTATTTTAATCTGACTACTGCCAGCACCCTGAATCTTAGCCCCCATACCGTTACAGAAATTAGCCAAATCCACGACTTCTGGCTCTCGTGCCGCGTTTTCAATAATGGTTTCCCCATCCGCGAGGGTGGCGGCCATCATTAAAGTTTCCGTAGCTCCGACACTGGGGCTATCTAGGTAAATTTTAGCCCCTTTTAACCTACCACCACTCCCTGGAACATAAGCATGACAAATGCCATGTTCAATCCGCACTTGAGCCCCCATGGACTCGAGTCCGCGCACATGTAAATCCACTGGTCTAGCTCCAATGGCACAACCACCTGGTAATGGCATTTGTGCTACCCCCAGCCGAGCCACAATCGCCCCAATGGCAAAGAAACTGGCCCTTAATTGGGTAACTAATTCGTAAGGAGCTGTTGATGTGGTAATTTCCCTGGCATTGATATCTAAAATGTCACCTTCTCTGGTGAGGCGAACACCTAAAGCTGACAAAACCTCACTCATTCTTTCTACATCCGCCAGTAATGGAACATTGCGGATGCGACAATCGCCTGAACACAGCAAAGATCCAGCCATAATCACTAGTGCGGAATTTTTAGCTCCACTGATTTTCACATGGCCTCGTAAAGGATGCCTACCCCGTATTTGCAAGACTGAGGAGTCTGCTTCCTGAGAAATCTTGGCATCTGGTAAGCTGCTAGAAGGATTAATAAGCCTACCTCCAAAAACAATACGTAATTTTATAGGTTAGAAGTTGGTTTTGATTCTACAGTAAAGAGTTAATTTGTCTACATTTTCTTAGACATCTTGTATTAATAAATTTGAATTCACAGGTTCCTTAAGGTCTATAAACATTCTGGAGTAAGCTTTGTGAGGTGGTCAGAGTTACCCCAGTCTAGGTTAAAAGAATAATTTAGGGATGGTACTTGACAAAAATAAATATTTAAGTGACAATGATGAATCGTTGATCAAAATGAATGCCAGCGGAACTGGCGGAATTGGCAGACGCGCTAGATTCAGGTTCTAGTGCCGCAAGGCTTCCGGGTTCAAGTCCCGGGTTCCGCATAAGTGTTTGATTGTGAAATTCTTTTGAGATTGGACTAATCCAAAATCAAAACTATCTAATTGTGTTAACTAGTCTCCAAAACCCTTTAGTCAAGCAAATCCGCAAGCTGCACTCTACGAAAGAGCGTCATAAGCAAGAATTATGTTTACTGGAAGGAACACACCTGTTGCAGGAGGCTTGCCAGGTGAATTACCCACTAGTAACAGTCTGTTGCACGCCAGAATGGCAAATGTCCCACCCGGTAATCTGGGAAGCAGCTTGTAGCCACAGTGAAAGGGTAGAAATCGTTAGTAAAGAAATTTTAGAGGCGATCGCTACCACCGTGCAACCAGATGGTGTAATTGCCACAGCAAAACGGCGGATTAATCAAACTCAAGTGCCGTTTACTGGTTTAGTCCTCGCCCTGGAAACTATTCAAGATCCAGGTAATCTAGGGACAATAATTCGCACGGTTGCGGCCACTGGCGCTAGGGGGTTATGGCTGAGTAGTGATAGTGTAGATGTAGACAGCCCCAAAGTTTTACGTGCGTCTGCAGGACAGTGGTTTCGCGTCAACACAGCAGTAACTGAAGATTTGCAAGGGACAGTCAAACAAAGTCAGCAAGCCGGAATGCAGGTAGTAGCAACTCTACCCACAGCAAATTTAACCTACTGGGATGTAGACTGGCGAAAACCGAGTTTAATTTTACTGGGGAATGAAGGGGCTGGGTTGTCGCCAGATTTAGCTGCAATGGCAGACCAGCAGGTGAAAATACCCCTGAGTCCAGGAGTAGAGTCTTTGAATGTGGCGATCGCAGCCGCTTTAATGTTATACGAGGTGCAACGGCAAAAAACCTACCAATAATCTACCAATAATTTAGAGGGGTGACCTTTCAGCGGTAATTACTCTCAATGCGATTACGAATTGACATTAAATGTGATTGGGTATTAACGGGGGTGCGGGGCGCTGGTAATTCACTGTTAGGCCAAGTAGGTAAATCATTGCAAGGACATAACAAAGCCGGCATTCCTAAGTTACGCTTGGGTATTGGCATCTGACAACGGCCACAAGGTAAAAGTTCCCAAGCTGGTGTTAGGAGTTCGCTAATGGTTTCATAAGTGCCCTCAAGGTAACATTCGCCAGTTGTCTGAGAGATAATTTTTTGCCAACATTCTTCAAATTCCTCACTGTAGCCATCACCCTTAAGCACAGGTACGGGCAAAAAACTTGCCTGACCGTTGCCCGTTAACACCTTCTTACCCAACTGAAACCAGTAGGCAAGATACTCTCTTACTTCTTTTTGAGTTGCCATAGGATGATCTTAAATTTTTACAGGGGATTTTTGAAGGGGGAATGTTTAATTTCAAATTAAGATTTTAGTAGTGGTACAGTAACTGACACAGACCGAAGGAGATGGTCATAATGGTGTACCCAAAAGGCTGAGATTGAGAACATGACCACCCGTAACTAAATAAACAGGTTCACAAACAGCACCTAACTGGCGGACAAGAGAACCCAAGCGATCGCGAAACTGGCGACCAAGAGGGTAAGCTGGAACCACACCCCAACCGGTTTCCTCCGCCACAAATATAATATTTGCAGCTACCAGTGGCAGTGTTGCCAATAACTCTGTTAGAGTGTTTCTCCAAGTATCTTCATCTTGTTCGAGAAGATTAGCGACCCAAGTACCCAAAGAATCAATCAAAAGGCAGGTATTTGGCTGGGCATCTGCTAGAGTAGTCGATAATTCTACAGGTACCAAAAGCGTTACCCAATGTGATGGACGACGTTTTTGGTGTTCTTGAAGACGCTGTTGCCATTCTGTATCCTCTGGGTTTTCAGTGGCTGTGGCGACGTAAACCACCGGTTTACCAGACTTTATAGCCAGAGTTTCCGCCCATTCACTTTTACCAGACCTTGCTGGTCCTGTAACTAAGATGACTTTGCCCAAAACTGTATCCTAATATAACGGTTATCCCAACGACTGCATTCTGAACTCTTCCAAACTACTGGAAACATGACATTTCAGGATATTTTTATGAAAACAGGTTTAAAACGTATTGAAGCCACTTTACATGATTTAGGCAATCGCAGTACTACAACCACCCCAGCGGGTGATTCGTTAAAGTCGTCTTTCTCCTTTAGGATTAGCACCGGGGGGGCGGAATCTACCTCACGTAAAAAAGACACCGACGAACTAGGCGCAGTATCCCCTAGTGAGCATTCGGGCGTTGAGAATTTAGTTGGACAACATCACTGTGTGCAGACCTTTCCCGCCCATCAGATGGGTGGCAAAACCCCCAACTTACCCAAATTTAAACATCCTAGCTTTAGTAGTCATCGCCACGGCGCTAATCCGGCATTAGCCACGAATATACTGCAAGACATAGGGCAACATATCACTGGTTGGCAAACAGAACTACAAACAATAATAGAACAGATTCAAAAGATTTACTTAGAAGGACCGATTATTAATGGCTGGTTAGAATCCCATGTCAAAGAACCAGAACCGGGAGGAACTGCGACACTCCGCCATGGGGAAGTTGACCGCCTGATGGAATATGTAGAGGAGATTTGTAGAAATTCTGATCAATCCCCCCGCACTGGTTATAATCTTTGTGGTTTGGATGCTGCTGGTAAAGTTTGGTCACGTCCTTGTCCAGCAGATGAATTACCCATAGTGAGCGTGGCGATCGCCCGTTACCAAAAATTACGTCAACTTTTAGGGCGCAAACAATATCTAGAAACCCGCCTCAGTCAATTGGCGGAAAGTTTGATAGTTTTACACAGTAGTTTGCAAGATTGACAATCCCACGCCTAGAAGCACTTGCACTCAGAGGATGTTTTAAAAGGTATGATTAGTGTATCAAATATTGTTTTACCCCCACCCTCCCCATTCCCTTCACAAGGGAATGGGACTTGATTTTGTTTCTTCCGGTGTGTTCTCTAATCCCTAATCCCTAATCCCTGTTCCCTGTTCCCTGTTCCCTAAGATAAAAATTAACCTGATTGTTCTAAATATTGCTGATAACCCAACTGTTCTAGTT
>NZ_JAQMTM010000140.1:0-12115 GCF_028331085.1 Anabaena sp. CS-542/02 | reverse complement strand
TTGGATAGTACCCTTAATATCTTTAATTGTGGCGATACCACCCAAATTAATATCGTTGGTGGTGACGGTGATGGTTTTCCAATCAATTCCTGTGCTGTTGATACAAGTCCCTTCTACCACACCCTTGGTATTGTTGAGTGGTTCAATAGTGATACTAGCTTTATCACTGGTCAAGGATTTGGTTTTATTGTCGTATTTGGGATTTTGTGTAGTGAATGTAAAGACTCCACCTAATTCTGCGGAAACAAAAGCATTTAAAAGCTCACTATGCCAAAGTTTCTTGGAACTATCATAAGTGATTTTCCAATTCCCCGTTGACTTGACATTATTAGCATTTGAGCCAAGGTCGAGAGCAAAACCACCTTGAATTGTGAGATTGTAATGGGGAGATTTATCATCGATTTTGCAACTAGGTTGCAAAAGCTTTAAACCGGAGCCGACTTGAATATCACTGAGTTGAGAGTCTAACAATGATTTGACAGTTGCGATGTCTTCAGGTAGGTCTTTGAAAATATCTATTGCTCCTGTCTTTTTCTCTGGGGAGTTTTGAGCCTTGTTGTCTTCTTTACGCTGTACAACGGGTCGATGACCTCCCTGCTGTACTACGTGGGTTAACTCGTGGGCTAGTAGTTCCTGACCTGGGCGGCTTTTAGGTTGATAAGCTCCACGCTTAAAAAAGATGTCCTTTCCTGTTGTGAATGCGACAGATTGAAGAGAGCGATTTAATTCATCTGATGGATCATCAGTATGTACCCTAACTCGACTAAAATCAACACCAAAGGACTGTTCAAGGGGTTCTCGAATGTCTTCAGAGATAGGTTGTCCGTGACCTTGTTCTTGTTTAATGGCTGTTTCTAAGTGTGGTGTGGTGGCCATTCCCCCCGCTCCATTCCCTGGAGATGACACCGACTTTCGCATTAATTTTGGGCTGGGTATAGCTTCTGGGTGAGCTAATGGCTGGGATGGAGGATGATTAATTTGCTTAACTACTTGTGCGGCTACTTTATCAGCTTCTTGTTCGTATTTGTCCCCGGGTTGATTAACCTTCAGCTTGGCCTGGACTGGATAACTTTTTTGACTGGCTGCTAGTTCGTGGGAAAGACCGCGGAATAAAGGCCGACGCTGAATTGAAGAGTTATTAGCTGTGGGGATTTGTCGAAGAAGTAGGTTTACGGAACTATCTGCTGGCTGCTGTTGGGAACTTTGCGACGAAATCAGGCTACCTAGTGCCTGGTTGCCAAACATCTCTTGTAACTCTTCTACTGGATGGATATCGCGGTTATTGCTAGATTTAGCCTGTTGTTTGGCAGTGGTTTGAGTTTTTTGGCTTTGGTTTTGCCGCAAAGTACCCATATACATTACTCTCTACTTTTCTGATTGGAAATATGGATGTGAATGGTAGTCAGAAAACTTGGGATTTTTGGGAGCATTTACGCAGATCAAGCTACTAAGGTAAATATCGAGTTTTATGTTCCTTTGACACGAAAGTTAGTAGTGATAAAACTCCCAGTCCCAGAATATTGGGGTGTGGGGTCGGGAACAGGTCCGCCGGGTGTGGGTTGCTGTGCGGGAACAACAACTTGAAATTTAGCTTTAAATGTACTTCCTTTGAGTAAAACGGGTTTGCCGTTGCATTTGGTTCTCAGGGCTTTTTGATTGGGGGCGAGGGAGTCTATGGAAAGGATTCCTACGCCGGGAATGGGATGTGATGGGGTCATATAGGGACAACCGGGAACGATGACGCTTTTTTCATCGCCATCAACACACACCATTTTTTTGTTAATCATGTTTTTACTCGACCCCACTATATTACCAGGAATTACGG
Organism: Anabaena sp. CS-542/02; assembly: GCF_028331085.1. Classification (NCBI taxonomy): domain Bacteria; kingdom Bacillati; phylum Cyanobacteriota; class Cyanophyceae; order Nostocales; family Nostocaceae; genus Anabaena; species Anabaena sp. CS-542/02. Next base: position 10,290 of record NZ_JAQMTM010000140.1, on the reverse strand, counting down.
TGACAATTGCTTGTCCAAATGGGGGGTTAAACATGGCGATGTCGCCTGTGGTTAAAATATAGTCTGACATAATAATTGGAATCAAAAAAATTAATTAATTTTCATTAATCTACCCAGGCTTCTTCTTTAATTGTGGACTCCTTGAGCATTTGGGGGGTAACTCTACCAATGATGGTGTTACCTTGTACTCGTCCGTTATTGTTTAACCGACAAATTTCCAGTACATTCACCCTGGGACTCAAATTAAACTCTTGTTCTACAATGACTTGAGAAACCGGTTGTTGATTGAGATTAAAGTTGAGTTTGATGGTGATTTTACCTGACACTGGACAGTCATTAACGTTAGATAAGACGACATAAAACCCTTTGGGATTCTCCAAAAAACGCTGATAGCTAACTTGGTGTGTCCCCCGCAGTCCTTGGGCGGAAAATTCTAAGTTAGGCATTAAGGGTCTAAAGGAGGAAGTACAAGATTGAATTCTTAATGTTAAAAGTCTGGCTATTTTCTCTCCGGCGGTTTCTGCGACTCCAGTAAGTTCGATAATTGCTTCTATTTCTATTTTCTTTTTGGCTGGGGAATCAAATAATTTAAAGCGGTAAATTCTCTCTAACCATTGGGAGTTAGGAACCAGTCGCATGGTTGCGCCGATTTTAGTCCCGATCAATGTGTTACCAATTTTGTTTTCTTGATGGCGACGGTAAATTTTTAATTGGGTCTGTTCAGCATTTGTGGGAATTTGCAAGGATGCACCCACTTGGTTGCCTAAGCGAGTATTACCTTCCATGCTGTGCCATAATGGTCTGGGTTTGTAAATCCTTAACCTGGCATCATGGACTAAACGCATGGTTTCACCGACTCTCGCACCCAGGCGAGTATTACCGTCTATCGGTGTGATTTGGGGTTGATGAATGTTTAAGGGGGGGTCTTGATGGAGATGTAAGGTTCGTTGTGGTTCTGAGTCCAGGCGAGTATTTCCCGGCATTAATTCTAATTGATTCAGGGGGCGATAAATTCTTAAGTTAGGTTCTAGGTCAAAGGGTAGGGAATCAAAGATAATGTGGGAATATTGTTGCTGGTTGAGATGAAAGTTAACTAGGACGGTAATTTTCCCTGTGAGTTGTTCACTGCTTAAATTGGATAGGGCAATAAAAAAACCATCAGGATTGCCAATAAATTGCTGATAAAATACAGTTTGTCTGACATCAGCCCCCATCTGGCTACCATTCGGTTCTAGGGGTAAGTTTTTTCCTTGAATACGAATTAATATTTCTTTTTCTAGGGGATGTTCTGGCGGGTAATTATCGAGTTGAATCCTGGCCTGAATTTGAAATTTTTGTTCTGGGGGTGCATCAAATAAAATAAAGGGGTAACAACCTCCCCATGCTTGGGTAATTTGCATGGTGAGTGTTAAGATTCTTAAAGCATAATAAGTATGGGCGGGTTTTTCTTGGTCAATAATTCCTTTAGAAATACGGAATTCTCGCCAATATCTCTCTGGGTCAATAACTTGATTGCTGGGTAAGGCCAGTTGAACCTGAAAATAATGGGGTTTGTCGTCAAATTCAAATATAGAAATTGTCCGTTGAGGATAAGTCAACCCGAAACTTTCTAAATAAATTGCCAGCATTTTTTTCAGACCGGGAACTGTTCCCCGAATTTGATACAGGGGAACCATCTGACTAATAAATTGGCGTTTGGTTTTCTCATCCCAATCATCCCGCAAACTTAAAGCTATCCATCCGGCTAACCAGGGTAAAAATTCCGCTGGGGTTTGTTGGGGGTCAAAATAGGTGTGAATTTGATCGATCAGGGTTTCTAAACCCCAAGGGGTGGCTGTGTTTTTGCTAACAATTTGGGGTGTAAAATCTGTTTCTTGTTCAGGAATACCACTGAGGATATTTTCAAAGGCGAGTAAAAATCTACCTAAAAAGGGATCTGTTTCCAGATAAGCTGGTAGATATTCTAAATAACTACTTAGTCGTTCTTTTTCCATTTGTCTCCTAAACGTTGCATTGTGGTAATTTCACCAATCTCTAGTGTGACTAATTCATTGTCGTGTAAAGAAATGGCGGTAAGTTGATTTTGGGCGTTGATTTGCTGTCGATGTTCCTCAAATTCGCTGATGTGAATTTGTTCTACATAATCAACTCCTGGTAAATGATCAAATAATTCATAAAGTTCAGAAACATAAATATCTCTGCCAAAGGGATAACCTTGATTTTGCCAATATTCTGGACAGGGGAAAGGATTAAAGAAACCTGTGAGTCGGCGTTGGGCTTCTGTTTGCACTGCCTGATATGAGGCACTATCATGTAAATATAAGGTGACCGCAACTTTAATGTTGACATAGTTGGGTTCGACTACGTGCAAGCGGGTGCTAATTAGTCTTCTTTGATCAAGAAATTTTTTAATTGTTTTTTTAATAATTTCTGTGTCTGGAGTCTGGATTTTGGGTAAGACGACTAAGGTAATATGTGCTTCTACTAGCTGGTTAATGTCTGCATTTTCTAAGTCTGTTTCTGGTAAACAATTTACCCGCGCCATGATCGCAGCTTCTCCCCAGCATGCTGCTGTTTTGGTTTGCAACCAGTCAAATAAGATAATTTGCTCAAAGTCTTTGGCGGTGACGGCTCGGTAACGTTGCCGTATTTGTACTAGTGTTTTCTGAATTTCTGCTTGTAAAATGGCATTCTGTTGACTGCTTGATTTTCCTTCTTGTAATTTGTAAGGTTCCCCTTGAAGTAGTGTTAAAAATGCCGCTTGGTTACGGTTGGTAATTTGATTGGTGCGATATAACACCATTTCTGTTAACCAGGCGAATAATTCAATCAGGATAATTCCTGTATCTGAGGGGTTGTGATCTGTCCATTCGGGGGCTTCACTAGGAATGAGGCCAATGGCTTCTTGTACTAGGTCGGTATAGGTGCGATCGTCCAGGTTGGGTAAGGGTAATGTCATGGTTTAAGTGTCTCCTGGTAGTTTTAAGGTGACGATATGTTGACCTGAGTAAATCATGGTCTGGATATCGATGACTGCATCGACGGGTTGAATATCTAGGGCGCGGACATACTTAACTCCTGGTACTTTTTCCAGGACAGCATAAAGGTCAGAATGATGAGGTTTACGGCCAAAACTCCATCCCTTTCCCTGATCTCCCCCTGTGAGGGGATGTAAAAAACTATGTATGCGATCGCTCACAGCTAGTTTTACCGCATCAGCATTTTCTACAGCCACGGGGACAATTTCCGTAATTACTCTGATTTCTTGCCATTTTGGTCCTGAGACCAGTAGGGTGATTGTGGGGACAAATCGGGCTTGTAAATAATTCCGCACGCGATTGAGTAATGCTAGTGTGGGGGTGGGTTGGCGTTCTTCACCGTAGGGAACGATAATGGCTAAGACTCGACCAGCGCGAATTTCGTGGTTGAAAACTTTGATGTGATTTTCTTGTAAAGCCGCCTTAGATGTACCATCAGGTTCTAGCCAGAGTTCTTCTAGCAAGGGATTATAATCAGGAAACATCATTTCTGGGGTGATAATTTTTACCCTAGCTATATCTATGGATGCTTCATAAACTAGGTCTTCAAAATCCTGAGCGGTGACGGCGCGGTTACGGTGGCGCAGTCGTTTGGGCGATCGCTCCTTGAGTTTGTCTAAAGATTCTTGCTCGTTTCCTCCTGTAGCAGCCTCCCAATTAATTACACTGTCTATATAGGGAATAGTGGTTTTGAGTTCAGCGATGGTTTGGGGGGCGCGATTACCTTTAATACCGCCTCCAGTACAATATTTACTTAACCTAATATTGTTACGTCCTCGTGGGGGAATCATCCCTGCTTGTCCATCACCAAAGTAAATTTTCCCGGTTTGGCGGTCAAGGACATAGTGACGGTCTTTAGGTGTAGAACTATAAAAATCTGGTACTTCTTCCCAAGGTATCCACACTTCTACTAACCGCCCGGTTTCATCTATAACAGGTGCAATATTTCCTGATGCTTGTGCAATAATTCGGCGTTCGTCATCAGGTGGGATTTTCCCTTCTTGAATTTCTAATTTTTGTCCCAGGAGAATGGGGGAATGGGTGGTAGTAAATACTTGTTTGGGATCGTTATTACTAGAACCTAAAATCTCATTTTCTAAGGTAATAGTTTGACTAGCCCAAACAGTATTAGTGCGGACAGAACGCAGCCGGGGGGGTACGGTAAAATCAGCAGAAAGGGCTAGTTGTTGAAAAAGGTAGCGCATTAAGCCGTATAGTCTTAACCGTTGAAATCCTAATGCCCAATGAAAGATATAGATCAAGCTAAAGGGCAGATTTTCCCAATTATTTGGCTGTTTCCGAGCGCGTAACCAATACAGTGGTTTACCAAAGTAAGGTGAGGGAATAAAGTCTGTAGGTCCGATAAATTGAATTAAACCTTTTTCGACAAAGGCTTGGGTTTCATCCTGGACAATTAAGGGTTTCCATCCCTTGGGGCTAGGATATTCCCAAGCAATTCTCTGTAAATTAATGTCAGTTGTCCCCCGGTTGGCGTTGGGTAAAACCTCTTCTTGTTTTGGGGGTTCGATTTGCAAGTAAAGTGTGCTGGGACGGTGGGGAAATGGTTGATTAAATCCCAAATACAAAGCAGAGTGACGGTTAAGTTGGGGTGTTAAGGGATGAAAACAACGGATGACTCTAGCTGCACGTTGATGATGATAATTGAGGGGTTTGGTGAAAATAACTAAGTTGCGATCGCCATCAATGAGTTCAATTTGCTGTTTTTCTGGGTGATTATCATCAAATTTAAGGAACTCACCGATTTTAAAGGGGCTGACATCATCCAGATGTATGATAGTTTCCCCTGGTTGAGCAGCTTGAGATAATCTCACTAATACAGGAGTGCCTTCACAATAGATAAAATCATTGTAGGCATAATAAAAGGCAGGTTTTTCTAAAGCAACTGTATAAGTAATGTTTACCGATTCCACTACAGGCGGATCAAAGGTATCAGGAGTATTTTCCGCCATAGTAAATTTACTTAAAACTCGACTGCCGGCTGTGTAAGCATTCCGGGTGGTATTCTCTAAAATTAGCTTTCTTTGTGCTTCTACTTTGCCAATAATTTTAATTTCTTCTTGGAGGATTTCACCCCCAGAAGTTTGCAGGCGGATAATATTGTCAATTTCTAATTCATCGACACTATCAACGTATATTTCTGATTGTCCAGAGGTGATATTTTGAGCAACCAGGGTGACATCATTATAGACAACATATTTTCTTTCTCTGCCTTTTCTGCCATAAATACCGTTAGTAATTCTGGCACGAATCCAATAATAATTTTCTTCCTGATTCTCAGCTAATTCTGGTAAATTTTGGGGGAATTGAAAGGTAGATGATGTACTATTTTCTATAAACTTAATGGGTGATGAGTTATTGTACCATCTAAATTGATTTTCATTAGTTGTTGTTTCAATAATTTGCCATTCTTGCCCGTTGCCTATTTCCCAAATAATTTCTAAATCTTGGGTATAGGTCGGTTCATGACTCAATTTAACATCAATGATGATAGCGACTCCGGGTTTAATATATTCATTAGCTAGAGGAATAGAAAAAGTATCGTTACGCAGGGGTGTAGCCCCGAAGGGGTAAAATTCTTTGCTTAAATCGACGGAAGAGGTGTTAAATAAACAGAGTTTGGGGGTTTGGGTATGATTAATATTAATACTGAAATTAATTTGAGTGATTTCCGGTAAATTTTGCCGGTTGTGTGGTATCAAAGCGACTTTTAACCATTTGGCTTTTTGCCCGTTGATTTCCGCAGGCATTAATTTTGGTAACTGTGTTAAGGTAATAATTAATTGTGCTGCTTCTGCTTGAGTTTGTACATTAGTTAATGTTTGCCATTGTTTTGCATCCCAATAAAACCATATATCTAGTAATGCTTGCAGTTTGATAGCACCGTGTGGGCTATCAGTATGTATGGTGATGGTAGCAGTTGTTAATTCGGGAATCTGGAAAATTTCTTCACAATTGATATATAAGTAATGCTCAACTGGTTGATGACCAGTGAAGGCTAAAAATGGTTGATTTTGCTGAACATTAGCAGGAATGGTGTTTTCAGTGCGATCGCTGTAATAATCCCGGTCTTCTATGACAAACATTGCTTGTAATTTCGTACCGGTAACCAACAAATCTTGTTCAGTTTCAAAGATAACTTCTTCCTTCTCGTTTTCTAAAGGTGGTGCAGAAATTTGAGTATGGGCGGGAACAAGGGCATCTACAGGACTACGACCAGCTAAACTAAAAGTGAGGGGGACTCTAGCGGGTTGGGGTGGAGTTTGTTGAGTCCCAATTAAGTTAAGAAATGCTAGTAAGTTGCGGTCGGGAACGCGATTGAGGCGATCGCTGACTACTGTAGCCATGCGGCTGAAAATCCGCATTAGTGCTAAACCCGCATCTGATTTATTAAAATCTTTATCTGTATATTGCTTAACTAAAGCTTGGGTTTGTTCAACCAAATCTTCATAGCTGCGTTGGTCAATTTTAGGTGGAGGAATAGACATAATTCGCTACTGTAAATAGAAAGGATAAACTAAATTAAAGGCATTATTAGTGGTGCGAACTTGATAATTAATGGAAATGTGCAGCACATTAGGTTGAGAAGGATGGGAAAGCAAATCAATATTTAAAATATCTATGCGCGGTTCCCACTCCACTAGAGCCGAACGTACATCACTAATGATTTCGCCCACTGTACCGGCGCTATTGGGTGCAAAAACGCGATCGTGAATTCGACAGCCAAAATTAGGACGCATGACACGTTCACCTCTGGAGGTACTTAAAATCGCCCAAATTGACTGACGTACACAATCCTCATACTTCGCCATTAGCAGTTTTTCCTTGTCATCAAACTGCACAGGATAGGTCCAACCTACCCCTAAAAAATCAATATCCATTACATCACCTCCAAAGCCCCGTTATTAACCTTGACTCCCGCAGCGCAGGTAATTTCTAACCCCGACTTCGCTGCAAATTCCCCTTTAGATTTAGCTTCAATGCTGCAATTTGAACCTGCTTCTATTTTACATTCTTGTTGAGTTTTAATTTCTAGATTCTTACATTCAATGGCAATATCTTTGTCTGTGCTTTTGATAGTAATTTTTCCCTTAGCTTCAATATTGATGTCTTCTTCTATTTGAACGCTCAGGGAATTTTTCTCACAATCAATGGTAATTATATTTTTACCACTTTTATCCTCAATAATAATTTTTTCCTTATCTTCCGTATCATCTAAAACAATTTTATGACCACTGCGGGATTTAATCATGCGGATATTATTTTCCCCATCATCATTTTCTAAAGGTGGTTTATCCTTACCATTCCATAAACTGCCTAAAATATAAGGAAAGGCAATATCACCATGTTCAAAAGCCACTAAAACCTCATCATCAACTTCAGGTAAAAAGTAAAATCCCCTATCTTCTCCCGCCATGGGAGTCATAACCCTAGCCCAAGCGCTTTCATCTTCATCAGATAACCACGGGAACTTGACCTTAATTCGCCCTACTCCATCGGGGTCTTTAATATTAGTAACCACGCCAATAGTGACACCATAAAAGCGAACATTGGGGTCATCTGGTAATAACAAATCTATTCCCATCATGATGCAGTTCTCCTCGCAGTAAATAAAGTACTATAACCCTGGTATTCTGAGTAATTATGTTCAGTTGATGTCACATAATACATTCCACTAAATCGCTTTCCCACTCCAGTTACTTCGATAACTTTGGCAATTCTCAAAGTGGGAATTCCCGGACAAGTTCCTTCAGCATTTATATAGGCGATCGCCATATCTTTGAACTGTCCTAAAGCTATTTGATCAGCTTCTTCTTTACTAGCTACTGGTTGAATAACTACAGTAGAAACAGATTTCCCAAAGGTTTCTACCGTTTTAGGACCAGTAGTTTTACCCCCCATTTTACTTCCTTCTTTACCTGCAGATGCTTTACCTATAACTTCTTTTTTATCTTCCGGTATCCATCCCTTTACTTCCACCTCTTCCACCTGAGACATGGTACTTAAACGGGGTAAAAATTCCCGTAAATTTTCTTCAAACTTTAAACTTACAACCTTTTGACCGTCGTTTTGCGGAGGTTGAAAATATAATGTTTTCTTATCAATAACGACTTCATAGCCAATGCGTTCTGCACGACTTTGGAGAAAATCCCAATCAGTTTGATTATGCTGCAAAACATACTCATGTTTCACATCAGTATCCTTAACTTTTGGTGATAGTCCCCTAGCTCTAGCGATTTGACTAGCGATATCACTATCTTTCATTTTCGCATAGGATTTTGTTTTAGTTCCTCGTAACAAACGGTGACGCAGATCATGTCCCCTTACTACTAATATCGGCGCAGAACTTTGGAGAAACTCAGGTTCTAATCCCGTAATTTCTCCCACAATGACCGTTTTTAATTGATTTTCATAACCCATTTGAATTTCAACTTCATTACCAATCTCAAATAAATCATCATCAATCCAAGTTAATTTACCTTTCGCTAAATCCCAACTAGCAAATTCCAAGGTAAACATACTTGGTGCTTCTATATCTTCATATACTTTGGCCGAAATTAAATCCGCACTTGCTTGAGCAGAAAGCTTTTGTCCTTTAATTAAAACTTTAATATTAGGAGAAAGACTTTTTGCACCACTATAATCAGACATATTTTACCTCCCTTAAGTGTAACTTTCAATTCGCAAAGGTGGAATTGTCAAAACTAACCCTGGTGGTATTTTACGGGGATTATCTAGCTGATTTTCTGCTGCAATTATTCGCCATAAATTGGGATCTCCATATTCTTCATGAGCAATACTACTGAGGGTTTCCCCTCGTTTGACAATGCGAACCGGGTCATCAATTAAATTCTCTTCTTTTTGTTGTTTTTCTGGTTCTGTCCACTCCCTAAATGTACAATTCAAAGTAGCGCGCACAGGTGTACCATCTTCCAAAAACTGGGTTAGAGTTTTCGTCACACTTTCTAAAACACCATCGGGTAATAAAATACTATCTTTTCCCCCAATGGTTCCCCAAGCTAGCTTACATCGAGGTGGCCTTTTCTCGCTTGTCCCAATTCTGGGACGAGTTAAATTAAAAACTTGCTTGGTATATTGTTGGACATTTTCCGGAGGAGAACCTGTAAGAGTAGTATCAAAGAATAACTCTATGGTTAAAGTGGCTAAATCCTTAGAAGGAATTAGACCTTTTTCGCCGATTGTCCAACCAGTTTTATTAATTTGTACCTGGTTAGGATTAAACAAAACTTCGATTTCATCGGCGAAATCTCCCTCACTACTTTTTTCGGCTTTAATTTTTAACTTTTCTAGCGCCATTTCTTTTTACCTCTCCGTTCACTTTCTATAACTAGTCTCCGCATGATTCTTCGTTCTACTTTTTCAACTAAATCATCAACATTAATCTGAGGTGGTATACTCACTCCTTCTAGTGAATTTTGTTGATTGCGGTGAATTGGAGGAGGATGTGAATTAACAGAAGAATGGGATATATTTGTTGTTTGGTTAACCGAAATACTATTGCTGATAGGATTTTGTGACTGATGGGATGATGTGCTATGATTAGCTGTTGACATCAAACTTGTCTGGTGATTTAGTTCTTGACTATTTAAGTTATTTCCCTTTTGTTTAGAAATGGGAGAATTAGACCATATTAATGGTTCTAATTGAGGCGAATATGGCTCAGAGTTAACTTTTACTTTTAATAAAATCTGTTGATTATAAGCAGATTTAGGCTTTTTAGCTCCCGAATCAACTACTACTTTATTTCTATTTTCTAATTTTCGCTTAATTGGAGTGGTTAAAGTTGATCTATAATGTTGAATATTAATACTAGGTGATAACCTTTCAACTAAGGGTATGTCTTGTAATGATTGATTTGGGAAAGAGTTATCGGCGGTAACTACTGGTAAGCTGATACTGGGTAATGATGTAGTTTCCCCAATGGAAGAGTTGGGATTAACTAAGTTAATTAAAGGTATGTTTTGTAATGACTGATTTGTGAAAGAGTTATCGGCGGTAACTACTGGTAAGCTGATACTGGGTAATGATGTGGTATCTAACTTACGTTGAATGGGAATTTCTGAAGTTGATTTAGTTTCCCCAATGGAAGAGTTGGGATTAACTAGGTTAATTAAAGGTATGTTTTGTAATGGTTGATTTGTGAGAGAGTTCTCAGGTTGAATTACTGGTAAGCTGATACTGGGTGATGATGTAGTTTCCCCAATGGAAGAGT